>JAITHX010000032.1 GCA_031279735.1 Prevotellaceae bacterium | reverse complement strand
ATGACACGGATTCGACAGATTTACACGAATCCCAATCCGCGTAAAACTGTCAAATCTGTGTCATCTGTCAAATCTGTGTCATCTGTGTGCTGAAAACCGCACTTTGCGTAACATCAGTTATTTATTCGGACAAATTCGCGGCAATATGGATATGCGCACAGGCAAAATACCTATTATACTAACTGCTGTATAACTATTACATAGAGAAAGTAAAGAAATAATTTCCCGCGAAGTTCCACAGCGTGACGCACAATATCGCCAGCAGTTTAGCGGCATAGAAATCAAGTTTCGGAGAAAGGAAGCGAGCGGGGAGTAAATTCAGCTTTTCGGCCGCTTTCGCGAAGTTCAGCTTTAGCCTATCGTGAAGCAGCCATACTAAGAAATTGTTGATGGCAAGACCCGCGAGAGCTATGGCGAAGAAATACGCATATTGGCGGGTCATGTCCGGATCGTTGCTGTTGAAAGTCCACCAGCGGTTGAGGAAGTAGTTCGACGAGGCGGCGCAGGCGAAACCGAGCGAATTGGCGACGTATTTGTTGACGCGCAATATCTCTTTGCATAAGAAGGTGACGCCGAAATCGACCGCCAGACCGGAACACCCGACGAGGGCGAACTTTGCGAATTTTATGAAGAATGCGGGATTCATTTCGTTTGTGTCACGAAGCGTCCGAAAGAATCGGGATTGATTCTTTCGGACGTTGTCATGTCGTTTTGCCGGAGACTCATTGATTTCACTTTGTCAGTCTTGCGTGTACGAAGTCGTACAGATCATCGAACGTAACGATGGTGACTATTTCCTGCGCTTGTATTTTCACGCCGAACAAGCCTTCTATGAGAGCGACCATATCGACCAGCCCGAGACTGTCGAGGTCCAAAGTTTCCTTGATGTTGGCATCGGGAGCAATCTCTGCGATTTCTATTTCAAACTCTTCCGCCAGAGCCTCGTTTGCTTTACTAATTAGTTCGTTTCTGTCCATATAATTTATTTGAAATCTTTTACTATGAGAGTTGAGTTTGTGCCGCCGAAGCCGAACGAGTTCGACAGGAATATGTCGAACTGCTTGCTGATTCTTTTCGACGGAATGTTGAGTTTCGCCGAATCTTCGTCGGGATTTTCAAAGTTGAGGTTCGGGGCGATGAATCCGTTCTTCATCATCAGCATGGAATAGACTATTTCGCTTGCGCCGGCCATCCACATTTCGTGTCCTGTCATTGATTTGGTCGAGGTGACTTCGGGTTTGTAGTCGCCGAATACGTCGGCTATGGCTTTCGCTTCGTTCCGGTCGCCCACGGGGGTGGATGTCGCGTGCGCGTTGACGTAGCCTATCGAGCGGAGGTCGAAGCCGGAATCCTTAATTGCCATTTTCAGCGAGCGGCTTGGTCCATCGACGTTCGGCACCGAAATATGATCGCCGTTCGACGAGAATCCGTAGCCGCAGACTTCCGCCAGCACTGTGGCGCCGCGTTTGAGCGCCGATTCGAGGCTTTCGATGATTACCGTTGCCGCGCCCCCGCCCGGCACCAGTCCGTCGCGGTCGCGGTCGAAGGGGCGCGAGGCTTTCGCGGGTTCGCTTTCGCGGGTCGAGAAGGCGCTTATTCCGTCGAAGCTGCCTATCGAATAGGGGTTTATTTCCTGCGCTCCGCCGCACACGATGCAGTCCTGAAGACCCCATCGGATCAGGAGATAGCCCAGCCCTATGGCGTGCGAGCCGCTTGCGCAGGCGCCCGACACGGTGAGATTTATGCCTTTGAGTTTAAAGATGCACGAGAGATTCATCGTCACCGTCGAGTTCATCGACTGGAATATGCCTCCGGAGCCTATCATGGTGGTGTCGCGTTTTTCGCGCATGGTGTCTATGCTTTTCATCACGGCTTCGGCGCTGCTGTCGTTTCCGTAGAGCAGTCCCACTTCGTTTGCCGCCATGTAGTCGGGGTCGATGCGGGCGTTTTTCAGGGCTTCGGCGGTGGCAACGTAGGCATAATGGCACTGTTCGGGCATATACACGCGCTGGTTTCGTCCGAGCGCGCTTTTGAGGTTGGGCATTTCCAGATGCGCCGTTAGTCCGGAACGGAATCCCAGCGCTTTGCGCGACTGGTCGAAAACGATTCCAGACTTCCCTTCGTAGAGGGACTTGAGTGTTTCGTCAAGATTTTTTCCGAGGCAGGAGTATATTCCCGTGCCTGTAATTACAACTCTTCGTTTCATTCTTTGTTTAAATATGTTACTTCAGTAAATCGTCGAGACCCTTTAGAACTTTCGTCCTTAGATTAACCGTTTCGCTTAATTTTCCGCGCTTCGACAATTTCAGGAATCTTGCCCGGCTGATACATTTATTCCGGATTTTGTCGAAACCGACTGCAAAGATATATAAAAACGGTAAACTAAGCATACTTGCAGCAGTAACGAGCAACGATTTTGCCGTTGCCATCAGCGTGAAGAACACTATGAGATTTGTCAGCGGCACGGCTACGAGAATCGGCAGCGCGATCTTGAAACTTGCATGGAGCATGACGTCGTCGATTCTGCGGTTCACGAGGCGGGGCAGCCCGAACACCAGCCCGTTGGCAACAAGGGCAAGCAGCTGCGCGGGCAGCAGGACGACGAGAAGCAGCGCCGTGCCGTAAACGCGGAGCGCCGACGGGCGTTCGTCGAACAGATCGTCGGAGATTTTCAGCTGCCGGAGGCGCAGATTCAGCTCCGCGGCATCGGCATAGACCGTCGTCAGCGCGTCGCGGTCGGCAGTTGCGGCAAGATGTTCGACGAGACGTTTGTCGGATATCAGCCTGTCGGCGAGATTCGCGGGATTCAGTCCCCGTTCTTCGGCGTATTTCCTGCCGTAGGAGTTTCGGATAAAGTCTATGGTGTCGTAATTGTCCGAATCTCGGATGTCGAGCATGAGTTCGGAGACTTTCCGGCGTATAATTCCGTTCAGTTCGCGCTGCACGGTTCGGGGCGTCTGTCTGTAACGCTCGTAGTAGGGAGCGAGGGAGAGCGGTTTGCCGAACTTTATCAGAATGTCCTCGCGGGGATTGAAATAGTCGGAATAGTGATTGCAGGCGGGGAGTATGAATATTTCCTTTTCAAAGCCGCTTTTTTCCGCCGCCTCGAAAGCCATGCGAAGGTAGCCGTAGGTGAATGGTCCGAGCCAGCGTCTGTCCTGATGTCCCGATTCGGGATAGATAATTATTGTGCCGTCGAGCAGCAGTTCGTCCGAAGCTTCGTCGAAGGCATGCGTATTGTGCGACAGACTTTCAACGCCATAAGAGAGCCGGAAGGCGGGAAGCAGTCCGAGTCCGTGCATGATAAATCCGAGCACCGGTATTTCGAAGGCGTCGGCACGGGTGATAGCCCTGATTTTCCGTTTGCCGCGCGAACTCGACGCGAAAAGCAGACCGAGAGCATCGTTCAGACTGTTCTGGTGATTTGACACTATGACCAGAGGACAGTTCTGGGGAATGTTTTCCCGTCCCGCATAGTGAATGTTACGGTAATATGTGAGATTATGCACAAGCCTCACGTGAAGCTTGAACAATCCGTAAGCCAGTCCCGGTTTCCCGCCCTTCGATAGTTTGACCTTCCTTTTATTTTCCATCACATCATCTTTCATTTTAATTTTTTGCGACAAAGGCTTTTACTCTGTCTTGGACAATTTATTAAACAGATGCAAAAGTAAATAAAATTATTTAGGGTATGGGGTATGGGGT
>JAITHX010000005.1 GCA_031279735.1 Prevotellaceae bacterium | reverse complement strand
TAGTTTTTGAAACAATGAAGCTGCTTAACATAATAGTATTATTGGAACAGGATAGCATTTTCGGAAAAGCGACGCGCGTCTCGACGGCGAGCGAACGAAAGAAGGCAAACGACATCGCCGGAAAGTCTCCCGCAGAGTGCGGGAAGAAAAAATTGTCGTTTTTTTCTTCCCGCACTCTGCGGGAAGATTTCTCTGCACCGGGGAATCTTCCCGCAGAGTGCGGGTAAGGAAATGCCGTTGCCGCTTCAGTTGCAAATTAAAAATTACGAATAAAAATGTCATCAGCGGAAACCGGACGCAGAGTGCGGGAAGAAAATGTCGGAAACTGCAGCTCCCGATATGAACTCTTCAGGGCAAACGCATCTAAAATTTAAAAATAGCAAAAACCTCATTTCTACCTGATTCAAATAACAAAACAAGCTCAGTAGCCTAAGATAACCCGCACGCATACCAACCTCATTACCTCATTGAGTATTGAGCAGCGGGTATTGAGCGGCAGATAGCGAGTACTGCTTATTACCCGCTGCTCACTGCCAAATACCAAATACCAAACAATGAGGTAATGAGGTTGTTTTGGGGCTTCCATGCGGCTACTGAGGTTGTTTTGTTCAGAAAATGAGGTGTAAATGAGGTTTTCCCGCACTATGATATACAAAAAATTTTAGATGCGTTTGCCCTGGTGTTGTCGAACTTGGCAAAGAAAATGACAAAGTGTTTTGGATAATTGATTTCGACGTGATTAATAAAGAAACGCAAGAGGCGGGAAAAGGAAAGAAAACCGCTTTGCAAAAATTCAGAGAATACTGTGAAAAAGCAAAACGGTTTTCCAATGTCTGGAATTTTGGTTTTTGTTGCATTTCGTTCATACTGACAAATTCTACAGGGATTACGGTTCGTTACTGCGCGATTTGCAAAAACATCTTGGCGATTACGAGAAAACGGAAAGGTATTTTGTAAAGACAAAGCCTGACATATACTTGCGCTTACTGTCGAAATTGCAGGAAGCGAAAAACAACGCGGATAAGTGCGGCAGGTTTGATTTTGAAAACATCCGGAAGGGATTGTCTGAAATGCAAATTATTTTCAGGGAATTGGGACTGTAACATAGTTATACGGCGGTTATACGGTAGTTTTGCGGTCGCGGAACTTTGCAGGAGGATCGTATAACTATCTTTAGGGCATAGGGTATGGGGTATGGGGTATGGGGTATGGGGTATGGGGTGCCATCCGGCAGGAAAGACGGAAATAGAATTTCTCCCATCAGGCGAAGCACCCTATACCCCATACCCTATACCCTATACCCTATAATAAATACCTATTCTTCTTCGCCGTCGTCGTCAGGGTCTGTGTCGGCGTCGATTTGCATGCTTTCCAGCTCGTCCTCTACCGGAGTTTCGGCGAATTGTCCGGGCGGATTGCCCTTGCGCTGAGCCACGGCGGGATAGTGGACGCGGGGTTCGGGTTCGTTTTGGTCGAGCAGTTCGATGAGGAGCGAGCGGTTGTTGAACAAGTCGAAAGTATATAGCAGTTTTGTGGTATTCTTTTCGACGAGCGCTTCCAGCGTAATCGAATCCATGGCTCCGCTGCCGGTGTCGAACAGCGAGTAACAGGCGGTTTTCCTGTTGTTTTCGTCGAGCGTAAAGAAGACTCCCTGCTGAGAATCGTCGAAATCCAGATCGTTTTCGATGAATCGTCTGAAATCGTAGAGCGAATAGTCGGAGGGAACGAGATATTCTCTCGCGAATCCTTTTTGTTTTGTTGTTATGGTAAAAGAATAAATCATAATTTGTTGTTTATTGCGCAAAAATATAGTTGCATGTTTTTTTTACGGTTATATGCCGGCTGCGGGCATTATTTGTTCGGCGTTCGCCAGATCGCGCACCAGCGCCAGAACGAGCTGGCTGCGTTTCCACATTGCAGGGATGTCGATGCGAATCGCGTCGTCGCTCGGGGCGTGATAGTCCGCGTGGTTTCCGCTCGTGAAGAATATCGAGGGGATGTTTTTCATGGCGAAACAATAGTGGTCGGAGCGGTAGAAATAGTTTCCGTCGTCCGTGTAGTCGAGTATCAGCTTGTCGGAGTTCAGTTTTTCCGTGCGTTCTATCAGGTCGCCCATCCACGCCTTGTTGTGTATTGCGAAAATGTAGTCCTTTGTTTTGTTTTCGTATCTGAAGTCGATTCTGCCCATCATGTCGAGGTTGATGCAGGCTTTGGTCGCGTCGAGCGGAACGAGGGGATGCTCTACGTAGTAGCGCGAGCCGAAAAGTCCATGTTCTTCGGCGGCGGGAAACAGCACTACCACCGAGCGGCGCGTGCCCTGTCCGGTTCTTTTCGCTTCGGCGAGCATGGCGGCTATTTCCATCAGGCAGGCGACGCCGGAAGCGTTGTCGTCGGCGCCGTTGTAAACTCTGCCGTCGATCGTTCCCAGATGATCGTGATGTGCAAGCAGGATAACGTATTCGTTCTTTAGGTCGGAGCCTTCCACCATTCCGGCCACATTGCATGCGTTAAGGCGGCGATAGACTATGTTTCCGTGTATTTCGGCCGTATCCGACAGTTTGAAGGTTTTCGTCGTTTCCGATTCGACGAGGGCGCCGAGCGATTCGCCGAGCGAGCGGAGCAGACGTTCGGCGGAGGCATAGTTTATTCTGACGTAGTTGTAGGCGGAGGGCGTGTCGGGCAGGCGCGCGGGGAACAGCCCGTCGAATCGGTCTGAGGCAAAGAGCAGTTCCTCCTCCTGTCGCGGGGCGAAGGGCAGAGGTTCTTCGGGCGCGAATATGTCGATGGAGATGAGGGGCGCGAGTTCGTCGGAGACGGCATCGGGCTGTTTCGACATGGGTTTTATGACCGCCTTGCCCTTGAGGTCGAGACTGTCGTTGCCGAAGGGGATGAAAGTAAGCTCGGTGAAGTGCAGAATCGAATCCTGAGAGCGGGAGTTGAGATAGAGATAGTCGTCGTCGAAAGCGAGACCGTTTGCCGTAAAGCATCGTCTGGCGCCGGTGACGGATTTCTCGACGTCGATGTTCTGAAAGTAGGAAGTGCCGTTGACGGGCAACACGCCGAGACGCTTCAGCTGGTCGGCGATGTAGCGCTGAGCCATTTCGCCGCCAATGTCGCCGGTGCCTCTGCCTCTGAAATCGTCGGAGGCGAGCGTGACCAGAAAAGAGCGCATCCGCAGCGAATCGAGCGACGCTGAAGGCTGTTCGGCAATCTGATCCCGCGCGAATCCGCGCGAAATCACGCACGCGGCGCAGAACAGCGCGGCGGCAAATAAAATCGGGTTGAATATCTTTCTTATTCTCATATTTTTCGTTTCATTTTGTCGTTTTGTCGTTTTGTCGTCATGTCGTTTTTGTCGTTATACTCTATCCGCCGAGTTCCAGCACCGCAGTCTGTCGCGGTTCGCAGCGCGCACCCTGTTCGGGGGTTTGTCTGACCACGTGCCCCACGCCGGAGACCCTCACTTTCAGTCCTCGCCTTTCGAGAAGAAGCACGGCGTCGCGCAGTCCCATGCCTCTGACGTCGGGCATTATGCCGCGTGCGGCGCCTCTGAAGAACATGTCGGCATCGGTTTGGAACGGCGGCAGCCCCAGCTCCCCGACGATAACCTGAAGTTTCTGTTCAGAGATGTTTTTAGGGCGCGGAGGTTTAAATTCGCGCGGAACGAAAGGGCGGCGGTTTTCGGGATTGAGCACGTAAATCCTGTCGGCAATGTCGCGAAACAGCGGCACGGCAAGTTCGGCGGCATAGACTTTTTCGCGTTCTTCGGGAGTGAGTTTCCGGGTGTAAAGCACCACGATGCAGGAGTAGCGCGGCGACTTGGCGGGAAAGTATCCGCAGAAGCTGGCGGCGTCTCGATTGTAGTGCGGATACATTTGAGCTGTGCCTGTTTTGCCCGCGATGCCGTAGCGGGCGCCGCTTATCGAACTCGCCGACCCGCGAATTACAACGCCCGACAGCACTGTCCGGACGGCATCGAGAGTTTTTTCGGAACATATAGGGCGGTCGGCGACCTCCGGTTCAAAGAGCTTTTCGGTGCCGGTGTTGTATTTCACGCCGCGCACGAGGCGGGGTTTCACGCGCAGTCCGCCGTTGGCTATGGAATTGTAGAACGCGAGGACGTGAAGAGGCGTCAGGCGAACCTGATACCCGTGCGATACGTAGTACATCGAATTGGCGTTCCAGACTTTTTCGGAGGGCGAAAGGAGAAAGGCGGGGGCTGAGTTCATGTCTCTTATCGTATCGACCGCTCCGGTGCGGCGGAGCGCCTCGATGAACTTCCTTCCGTTGTTGCCGAACGCCTTGTCGACCATTTTGGCGGTGCCTATGTTCATCGACATTTCCATGATTGCCGCGACGGTTTGCTTGCCGAATCTTTTGTTTTTGTCCGAAATGTTTTTCCAGCGTTTGGTTCTTTTATCGCGGCTTTCGACGGTTCCGGCGTCGCAGTCGATCGAGTCGTATATCGAGACTTTTCCGGTTTCGAGGGCGGCGGTCAGGGAGGCAATCTTGAAGGTCGAGCCGGGTTCTATTGCCGCCATCAGGGCGTTGTTGTGTATGTCGCGGACGTTGCCGTTGTAGGAAATGTTTCTGAAATCGCCCGCATTAGCCATGGCTTTAATGTCGCCGGTTGCCGTTTCCATGAGAATCACCGTTCCGGCGGTGCATCGTCCGTTTTCACGCTTCAGTTTGTCCCTGAGAAGAGTTTCGCAAATGTCCTGCATTTTGGTGTCGATGGTCGATATGACGTTCAGACCGCTGCTCAGTTCCGTGTCGCACAGTTTTTCGATGCCCGAAAAGGACTGCGAGCTGTTTGCGCTGCCTACAACCGAATGAGCCATGTTGCCGAAGGGATGAAAGCGCGAGGCGACTTTCTCGGTGTATATTCCGGTCTTGTAGCGCGAATAATTCTTAAGGCAGGGCAGTTCAAATATCTCCTCGCGCTGGAGTATATTGATGTTTTGTTTCAGAATCGGTCTGGTGAAGCTCCTCGCGTTCTTTTTCTCCGCTTCGAGGCGGAAGGAGCGAAGCTGTTTGAAATATTCGTCGGACGACTTGCTGCCCGCGATTTTGGCGAGAACGGCGGCGAGCCTCCTGTAAATGTTGATCGACATGGTGTCCAGCCTCAGTTCCGGCAGAGTGTTGTTTTCGTCGATGGTTTTCTTTGCGAAGAAGGGCATTTTGAAGTCGGCAAGGAGAACGAACTCCGGATAATAGAGCGCCATAGTCTTCATGTCGGAAGAAACGATGTCGCCTCGGAAGGTGTTCTTGGCGTTCATGATTTTGTTTTCGATGCGCTCCCGCTTGTCCTTCGAGCTCGGATCGGTGAAGTACTGCAAGTTCATCAGGCTTGCGGCGGCATAGACGGCAAAGAGGAAAAAGAAGCCGAACAGACTGCTGACCCATGCGAAGATTCGGTCGTGCGATTTTCCGGCCGAGCGAATGGCAAACAGTCCGAAAAGCGGATACAGCAGACATATCCACCCTGCCGCCGGAGGATTTATCACCGCATACACCGCCATGAGGACGAATGTTGCGTAGAGAATGTTTCTTATTGTTCGTCTAATTCTCGATTTCATCTTTTCCTATTCTGACGGGCGGAACGTCGGATTCCCTCAAATCGTTCAATCCGTGTTTTCGCAGCAGGACGCGCAGATTGGAATATCCCGCGAGGCTGGAATATTCGGAGAACAACAGGTTGTACTTCACCTTGCAGGTCGAAAGTTTGCTTTCGAGCATTTCGCGCTTGTCGGTATCCAGCGCGAACATCAAGCCGTTGGTGATGTAGAGCAGGGCAAGCAGGACGAGAAACAGGAGATATTTGCGATTCACGGTCAGATACTCCATCGCCTTGTCGTTGAGCATCGCCTTAAAGTTTTTAGCCAATTTCTTCATTCGGGTTCATTTTTTTTGCGCCACGCGAAGTCTTGCGCTTCGCGAACGCGGATTGTTTTCAATTTCATCGTCGTCGGGCGCAATGGCTTTGCCGGCAGGACGAAGGAACGGCGTAATCTCGTTGCCGTAAAAGTCCTTGTCTGTCCGCCCTTCCGTGTTTCCATTCCGCATGAACAGCTTCACCGCCCGGTCTTCGAGCGAATGATAGGAGATAACCGCCAGCCGCCCGCCGGGGGTCAGCGTCTCGACAGTCTGCCCCAGAAAATGTTTCAGCGCCGCCATCTCTCCGTTCACTTCCATTCGTAAAGCCTGAAAAAGTCGGGCGAGAAATCTGTTTCCGTCGGATTTGGGCACGAACGCGGCAACGGCTTCGAGCAGATCGGCAACAAGCTCGAAGGGCTTCGTCAGCCTTGCCTCGACTATGGCGGCGGCAATTCGACCCGAACGCTGCAATTCGCCGTATTCCGCGAAGATAGCCGACAGTCTTTCCGGCGAATAACGATTCAGCGCTCCGGCGGCGGTAAGCTCGGCGCTGCGGTTCATCCTCATGTCTATGGGAGCGTCGGGGAATCGAAACGAAAATCCTCGCGCACTGTCGTCGAAATGATGCGACGAAACCCCCAGATCGGCAATGATGCCGTCCGCCGCGCATATACCGTGATAGCGCAGGAAATTGCGCATGAAGCGAAAGTTGTTCCTGACGAAGATAATCCTCCTGTCGTCGGGCAGGTTTCGCTCCGCGTCCGCGTCGCCGTCGAAAGCCACGAGCGTTCCGTCGCCCAGTCGCGAAAGAATTTCGCGCGAATGTCCGCCGCCGCCGTAAGTGGCGTCAACGTAAACGCCGCCCGCCTTCACCTCAAGGGCATCGACGCTATTCTTCAACATTACGGGTATATGGTATTTAACACACTTATTAATCATCCATTCATTTTTACATTCGGCAAAAATACTAAATCGACCGGAACCGGACAAATGAATTATGAATTGTGAATTGAAAATATCGTATCTTTGCATTTCATGAAATAATAATGAAAGTTATATGACTTTGTGTAATATTAATATAAATTGTTTCAACCATGTCCGATATTAGAGATTTGCCGATAGGCATACAGAGTTTTGAAAAATTGCGCGCCGGGAATTATGTTTACGTTGATAAAACGCAGTATGTTTATAACCTGGTGCGGACAGACAAACCTTACTTTCTGAGCCGTCCGCGACGATTCGGAAAGAGCCTGCTGCTTTCAACCATGAAAGCGTATTTCGAGGGAAAGAAGCATCTGTTCGAGGGGCTGGCTATCGCCGAGCTGGAAAAGGAATGGACGAAGTATCCCGTGATTTACATTGACCTGAGCAGGGGTCCCTACACAAGCCTGCAAGCTCTGCACAATGTGCTGAATCACATTCTGCGCATTTACGAAAAGAAATGGGAAGTCGAGTCCGAAGAACGGGAATATTCCCTGCGTTTTGAAAACGTTATTACTGCCGCCTTTGAAAAAACGAAGCAAAAGGTGGCGGTGCTGGTTGACGAATACGACAAGCCCCTGATAGGCACGATGGACGATTTCAACGTTCACGACGACATCCGCATCGCCCTGCGCGGCTTCTACGGCGTGCTGAAAGGCATGGA
>JAITHX010000255.1 GCA_031279735.1 Prevotellaceae bacterium | reverse complement strand
GCAATGCTTTGAACGGTTTTTACAATGAAATTGTAAACAATCGGTTTTTCTTTTTGTATGTTGTAGAGGTATGCTCCAAGATTGCCGCCCTTCTCATAGAGATAGTATTTATCGTTTTCAATGTTTGATTCTCTGTTGAACGGCGAATTTTCGCCTGTGTCGTGAAAATGGTACGTAGCCAGTTGGCTTAAATAATTTCGGATATACTTTGCCGGCGGCACAGTCTGATGACGCAAGGCTGATTCATGTCCGAAAGATGCAATCTCCACAGGGTTTTTATAATGAGCGGCATCATGCAGCATTTCCTCTTTAGTGAAAATGAAGCCGGCATCGCCTTTCCTTATCGTAAAGGAGTAGGCATTTGCATTTGGAAAATAAAGTTTGGCTGAAATTTCGTCCGTCACTTTATTTCCTTTGTGCAAAAAGGCGTCAATCCCTTTTAATGCGACAAATTCCCGCATATTGCGATTATATGCCTGCTTTAAAAAATCAAAGAATGATAAAAAATTACTTTTACCGCTACCGTTTGCGCCAATAAGAATATTGACGGGTTGAAGATTCAGGCTCAATTTTTTAATGGATTTATATCCGCTTATGTCAATTTTATTCATTTGTTTGTTTATCCGTTTTTTGGTTCTACTGGGATTTGTGTGGAAAAAGTTTGCGTGTTTTTTCACCGCGTCGCGGTGTTTTTTTACCGCAAAGGGCGCAAAGGCTTCGCAAAGGGCGCAAGGGCTTCGCATCCTTTGCGAATGGCGCGCGGTTACGAGTCTTGAGGGCTTGACCCGCAGCCTCCGGCGACCTTGCGCAAAGGACGCGAAGCCTCTGCGCCCCTTGCGAAGCCTTTGCGTCCCTTGCGTTATAAAAACACCGCGACGCGGTGAAAAAACACGCAAACTTTTTCCACACAATTCCCTGTAGAACCCGTTTTTTTAATCAGGCTGCAAAATTACATGTTTAATTGAAAATTGAAAATTGAAAACCGTATCCCGTCACAATATGGCTGAAGCCCGTCGCCACTTTGATTAACCCCGTCACGCTTGCGATGAACCTCATAAACATGCCGGCGGATTTTTATCGCCGCTTTGACGGATTTCCGAACATGTTTAGGAAATCTCTGAACATGTTCAGGAAATCTCTAAACATGTTTAGGAAATCTCTAAACATGTTTATAAAATTCCTGAACATGTTTACGGATTTTCTAAACATGTTTGGGGGTTTTATCACAAGTGTAACGGATTTCCTAAACATGTTCATGGATTTCCTAAACATGTTCATGGATTTTCTAAACATGTTCATGGATTTTCTAAACATGTTCATGGGATTTCTAAACATGTTCAGGAATTTTCTAAACATGTTTTACAGATTCCGTCGCAGGCGCGACTGTTTTCAATTTTCAATTTCCAATTTTCAATTTTACCTTTGCAGCCATTAAAAATTTATAATGATTCGATACGATAAAAAATGATAATAGAAAGCAGAGCATACGCGCGCGCCGGATTGCTTGGCAATCCCTCCGACGGATATTTCGGTAAAACAATTTCTGTTATAGTCAAGAATTTTGGCGCTACAGTCACCTTGTACCACACGCCGGAACTCGTTATCGACGGCTCCGACGAGGACAACAATCGCTTCAGAAGCATACATCATCTCGCCGACACGGTGCGGCAGAAAGGCTACTACGGCGGACGACGACTGCTTAAGGCTGTCGTCAAGCGGTTTCGCGAACATTGCGTCGAAACCGGCATCCGCCTGCCGAACCGCAATTTCACCATCGCCTACCGCACTTCCATCCCCCGTCAGGTGGGACTTGCCGGATCGAGCGCAATAATGACCGCCGCCATCAGAGCTTTGATGCAGTTTTACGACGTGTCTATTCCGCGCGAGGAAATTCCCAACATAGTGCTTGCCGCCGAAAAGGACGAACTCGGCATCAACGCCGGCTTGCAGGACAGGGTGATTCAAACCTACGAAGGCTGCGTGTTCATGGATTTCGACCGCGAGTATCTGGAACGGCACGGACACGGACGCTACGAAACGATTGACCCCGCTCTGCTGCCGCGTCTCTATCTGGCTTACAAAACTGACTTGAGCAAGGTGTCGGGCACAGTGTTCAACAATCTGAAAGAGCGTTTCGACAAGGGCGACGAAACGGTTCTCGCCACTCTCGTCCAGCTTGCCGAACTCGCCGAACAGGGCAAAAACGCAATACTCGAACGAAACTGCGACCTGCTGAGCGAACTGATAGACCGCAATTTCGACCTGCGCTGCAAGATAATGAACATCTCCGACAGCAATATGGAACTCGTTGCCGCCGCGCGCCGCGCCGGTGCTTCGGCAAAGTTCACCGGTTCGGGCGGAGCCATTATCGGCGCCTATCGCAGCGACGATACGCTTCGCAAACTTATCGTCAATCTGAAAAAGATCAACGCGCGGGTCGTCAAACCCTATATAGTCTGAAATGAACAATCACTGCAACAATCATCAAAACAAATATCTCGCATTATGATTAAAAAGGCTGTCATTCCCGCCGCAGGTCTCGGCACCCGTTTCCTGCCGGCAACAAAGGCTCAACCGAAAGAAATGCTCCCCATCATCGACACTCCCGTGATTCAGTATGTCGTGCAGGAGTGCGTCGATTCCGGCATCGAGGACATTCTGATTATCTCCGGAAAGGGAAAACGCTCGATAGAAGACCATTTCGACCGTAGCCCCGAACTCGACCGCATCCTC
Organism: Prevotellaceae bacterium; assembly: GCA_031279735.1. Lineage (GTDB taxonomy): Bacteria > Bacteroidota > Bacteroidia > Bacteroidales > UBA932 > JAIRLF01. Next base: position 5,101 of record JAITHX010000255.1, on the reverse strand, counting down.
TCCGAAAAGGACGAAATTCTCTACAATCAGCTCCGCCACATCGAAAACATGGCGAACATACATTTCGTCAGACAAAAGGAACTCAACGGACTCGGCGACGCCATCCGTCACGCGCAGTATCACTGTGCCAACGAAGCTTTTGCCGTTCTGCTGGGCGACACGGTGATAGATTCCGTTATTCCCGCCACGCGCCGCCTCATCGACGTGTACGAACAGTATCACCAATGCGTTATAGGAGTAGAGGAGGTGGAACCCGACGAGGTGTCGCGATACGGAATAGTGGGCGGATCGTGGCTTTCGGGCGACATTATGCAACTCGACCGTCTTGTGGAAAAACCGGAACGGGGCGCCGCTCCCTCCAATTTCGCAATAGCCGGACGCTACATTCTCACTCCGTCCGTATTCGATGCCATCGAACATACGGAACGGGGCAAAAACAACGAAATTCAGCTCACCGACGCCCTGCGCCTGATTCTCGAACGCGAAAACATAGTTGCCGCCACTATCGAGGGCAAGCGTCACGACCTTGGCAACAAGCTCGACTTCCTCAAAACAACCGTAGAGTTCGCCCTGAAGCGCGACGAGTTCGCCGAACCGCTAAGGGCTTTTCTCCGTTCCCTCATACTGGACAAATGACCAAACAGACTGTCAAACTGCATGACCTGCTGTTCGAGGTTTACGTCGCGCAGAGCGAGGTTGACGCGGCTGTGAAAAACATAGCCGAAAGAATCAATGCCGACATGAGGAACGAACCTGCGCCGCCGGTGTTTCTGTGCGTGCTTAACGGCGCGTTTATGTTTGCCGCCGACCTGCTTAAGCATATCGAGTTCGATTGCGAGGTCTGTTTCCTGAAACTTTCGTCCTACGAGGGTACGGCTTCGTCGGGCAAGATTCGCGAACTCGTCGGACTGAATCTCGAACTCGAGGGCAGGACGGTAATCCTGCTCGAGGACATAATCGACAGCGGCGTTACGCTCGAATATCTCGTCAGTTCGATAGCCGCCCGCAATCCCGAACGGATAAAAATCTGCACCATGCTGTTTAAACCCGACGCCTATACCAAAAATCTGCCCTTAGACTATGTTGGCATCAGTATAGAAAACGAGTTCGTGGTGGGACGGGGACTTGATTATAACCAGCTTGGACGAAACTATAAAGATATATACAAGCTTATACGATGAAAAAAAGAATAGCTGTACTTGGATCGACTGGGTCGATAGGAAAACAGGCGCTCGAGGTGATTGCGGAACATCCCGATCTGTTCGCCGCCGAGGTTCTTACGGCGTACAATAATGTGGATTTGCTTGTTGAACAGGCTGTCGAGTTCCTGCCCGACGCAGTGGCGATAGCCAACGAATGTCATTATGATACGCTGCGCGATCGCCTTCGGCATGTTCCCGTTAAAGTGTATGCGGGCGCCGATGCCGTCGAACAGCTGGCGGAGGCCGGCAATGTCGATATCGTTCTCTCGGCTCTCGTGGGCTTCGCGGGACTGGCGCCGACGGTGCGCGCAATAAGGGCGGGCAAGACTGTTGCGCTCGCCAATAAGGAGACGCTTGTTGCGGCGGGAAGTCTTGTCACTGAACTTGCCGCCCGTCACAATGCGCCGATAGTTCCGGTCGATTCGGAACATTCGGCGATATTTCAATGTCTCATGGGCGAATCGTCGCCCGTATCCCGCCTGTATCTCACGGCAAGCGGAGGTCCTTTTCTCGATTTGCCCGCCGAAAAACTTGCAACGGTTACGGTTGCTGATGCTCTGCGGCATCCCCGCTGGTCGATGGGCGCGAAAATCACTGTCGATTCCGCAACGATGATGAACAAGGGTTTCGAGGTGATAGAAGCCTGCCGTCTGTTCGACGTGCCGGCAGACAAGGTCGAGGTTCTCGTGCATCCTCAGTCGGTGATTCACTCTATGGTTCAGTTTGCCGACGGAGCAGTGAAGGCGCAGCTCGGCGAACCGAGCATGAAGGTGCCCATTCAATATGCTTTTACCTGTCCGGAACGAATCTGCTGCAATGCTCCCGTTATCAACTTCGCCGACTATCCCGCCCTGACTTTCGCCGAACCCGACGCGGAGAAATTCCCCTGTCTCGGTCTCGCCTACGAAGCGCTGCGAACCGGCGGGACTCTTCCGTGCGTCATGAATGCCGCCAACGAAGTAGCCGTAAGGGCTTTCCTCGACGGAATCATAAAATATACGGACATCTATCCTCTTATCGCCGAAACAATGGCGGCAACCGAAACTGTTGCAAACTATTCTCTCGACGACCTCCGCGAAATTGACGCCATAGCGCGGAAGGCTGCCGTAAAATTGTTATAAGATTGTTGTCGGCTTGATTATGATTGACTGCTCTCGTATCCCGCAGGCACTAATCACTAATCACTAACCACTAATCACTAATATGTGCATAGATTTATTATACAGGATAGCATTGGTCATGGTGCCGGGTGTTGGCGGCATCACTGCCAAGAGACTGACTGCGCGGTTCGGTTCGCCCGAAGCGGTTTTCGGCGCCGAAAGGGGACAGCTCGAAAAAATGCTTCATGCCGATGTTGCCGCAAATTTTCGCGAAGGGAAGATTCTCGATGCGGCAAGGAAGGAACTCGCTTTCGTCGAAGCCAACGGAATAAGAGCGCTTTTCTATACCGATGCGGATTATCCGCACAGACTGAAACAGTGCGAGGATTCGCCGGCGACGATCTTCGTGAAGGGGAACGCGAACCTGAACGCGGCGAAAACAATAGCGGTGGTCGGGACGCGGAAAGCGTCGAACTACGGCGTTGCGCTGTGCAAGAAGCTGATGACGGAACTCGCGGACAAGGGCTACAAGCCTCTTGTGGTTAGCGGACTCGCATACGGCATCGACGTGAGCGCGCATCTTGCCGCCATGGAATGTGGCTTTGAAACGGTGGCTGTTATGGGTACGCCCGCGAACAAAATCTATCCCGCCGCCCACGAAAACATAGCCCGTCGAATGGAACGGCAGGGCGCGCTCGTCACGGAATACACTTCCGGCGCGCCCATAATTCCGGGAAACTTCGTAAGCAGAAACCGCATAATCGCCGGTCTCGCCGACGTTGTGGTCATCGTGGAATCTTCGCGCAAGGGCGGCGCCATGATTACTGCCGAACTCGCCGCCGAACGCAACAGAAAGATCGCGGCTTTTCCCGGAAGGGTGGGCGACGAATATTCGCGCGGGTGCAACGAACTGATAAAGTCGCGAAAAGCCTCGATGCTCGAATCGGTCGAGGATCTGGAAGCGATGATGAACTGGTCGGCTAAGCCGCGATGCGTGCAGACAATCATGAATTTCGGACAATTCTCCGAACGGGAACGGGCAATAGTCGAATGTTTGCGAAATTCGGATTCGGAGCATGTCAATTTCATTGCCGCGCGAACGAACACGTCTATCTCCGAACTGTCGTCCGTTCTTCTGAATCTGGTAATGAACGGACTGCTGGTCGAGCTGCCGGGCAACCGCTATGCGGTGAAAAAAATTCAGGATCGCGCAGGGAACAATGGCGCGACTGTTTTGTTATGAATTGTGTTTTTAAAATATTTTTGTTATATGTCAAGGAAAGTAGCAGTATTAGTCTTGAATCCGGTCAACGGATTCGGTTTATTTCAGTATCTCGAAACTTTTTTCGAAAATAAAGTTCAGTACGAGACGTTCGCCGTGGCGGATTCCGTTGAGGTGAAAACCAATTCGGGCATTTGTCTGCGAACGGACTCTACGGTGGCGAACCTCAAGCAGCGCGAAAACGAGTTCGACGCGCTGGTTTTCGCCTGCGGCGACGCTATCCCGAAAATGAACGAAAATATCGGAAAGAGTTATTATCAGGACATGTTCTCCGTCATAAAGAATTTCGCCGACAAGGGCAAAATTCTGGCGGGACACTGTGCCTCGGCAGTGGTGTTCGACGGCGCGGGCGTCGGCGCGGGCAGGAAAATGGCGGTGCATCCCTACGGAAAGGCAGGCGTCAAAAATGCTGTCCCTACCGACCGCGAATGTGAAATCGACGGCAACATCTACACCGCCCAAACGGAACATTCCATCAGGCTTGTGCTGCCGGAATTGCTGAAAGCGCTGAAATGAACGGCATCATCAGAAATCCGGCATTGAAATGCTTTCTGTTCGCCTCGTCCGCGCCCGACCTGTCGTGTATCGTCCGTTTCTTTGCGGGGCTGATGATCGCCAAACACGGCTTGATGCTTTTCAGCGCCGAAGCCATGACAGGCACGGCAGGCCTTTTCGGAAACATCGGTATTCCCATGCCCGGGCTGATGGCATACGTGGCGAAGTCAGCCGAGTTTTTCGGCGGAGTGCTGCTTGCGGCGGGCGCGCTCACGCGACCGGCAAGCCTCGTTTTGACTTTCAATATGATCGTTGCGTCGGGCACCGCTCATCACTTCAATCCGTTTGAAGGCGAACCGGCATTTTTGTTTCTTCTGCTCTTCGCTGTCTTCGCCATGATTGGAGGAGGCAAATACAGCGTCGATTGCCTGTTGAAGAAATATTTTATAGATAGAAGCGACGGGGAGCGATGAAAAATAATGCGGTGTGTGATGCGGAACACTGTCGAAGAAAACGGACGCCCGAAAAGGGATGTCCGTTTTGTTTTTGGTGATGTCTCAAATTGTATGATTTGCGATAATAAGCGACCGATATAAGACATATAAAAGTCAAATTTTCTTTTTGAGCGTCGGAGAGGAATTATTTATTTCGGAAAATTTTAAAAGTAAAGGAATTATCACGATGTCTGGATTGCTTCGGGCTGTCGCCCTCGCGGTGACGGATGCCGCCATACAATAGTTATACGTCATAATAATTTCAGCGATAGCTCTATCAACGGATTCGAGACATTAGCATTATTTCAAACAATGAGGCAACATTATCAAAAAATCCATACATTTATCATAATTGAGTGTATAAAAATTTGCACCCATACTGATTGAACTATAATATGTTTCTTGTTTTTCCTTGTAATATTTTTCTGACGGTATCTTCCAAAACTGTTTTCCAAGTTTTGCGGCGATAAACCATTTTTCAAGAAGTCGTGCTGTTCGCCCATTTCCATCTCTGAATGGGTGTATATG
>JAITHX010000213.1 GCA_031279735.1 Prevotellaceae bacterium | reverse complement strand
ATTCGACATCCCATAACTGACAACCGTCAAAAGATTTCCGTATTTAATTTCATTGAGCAGGACTTCCCGCGCTTGGTCAAACTGTCGGTCTCGGCGGAGAGAGGATTTAATTCTCCCGTCCTCGTAATAGTATCGTTCGGCGATTTCCTCTCTGAGCAGAGCTGTCAGCTCTGTTTTATTTATGTGCAGGTCTTTGAGCTTATCGTGTTTCAGCCCCTCGTTCAACTTGTCCAGCTCGTTTTTGACATTATCGTAGTATCGTTCCTGCCTGACGGTTGCCACAAGACGATTCATCAACTGTTCGGAAGCCGTTTTATAGTCATACTCCTTGCCGCCGAGATACTCGACAAACTCGTCGTAGTCGGCGTCGGAGAAGTCGAACTGTTCGGGAGCGGCTATGGACAGATGCTTTTTGTAGTAGAGCAGGGAATAGTCGAAGATGATGTTTTTGGATAGCAGACTGACTGCTATGGGCGAATATTCGTCGGACGCGGCCGGCACGTCGGGAGTAACGCCGCCGCCGTCGAACACGATGCGTCCGTTTTTAGTTTTGAACTCCTTTTTGAGCGAATCGGGAATAAAAGCCACTCCGCCGCTGCTGTTGCGCGTGGTGAAGTTATGCGCCTGAATACAGCGTCCGCTCGGGATATAATACTTTGCGGTGGTGAATTTTATTCGCGCGTCGTAGCCCACGTCGCGAATAGTCTGCACATAGCCTTTGCCGTAGGTGTGGGTGCCGACGATTATGCCCCTGTCGAGGTCTTGGATTGCGCCGGAGACTATTTCAGCCGCCGATGCGGAATAGTTGTCCACCAGCACGGCGAGGGGAAGCGAAGGTTCGAGCGGTTCTTCGGCGGTGCGATATTCGTAGCGCGAACTCGACTTGTAGCCGGCGGAAGTCACTATGGTAATACCTTTGGGCACAAAAAGATTCACCACCCTGACGGCTTCCTTGAGCAAGCCTCCGCGATTGCCGCGCAAGTCGATAACCAGAGATTTCAGTTCGCCGGCAGCCCTCAGTTCTTTCAGAGCGTTGCGCACTTCGATTCCGCATCCGTCGGATATAAAGGAATTGATGCGGATATAGCCGATGCCGTCGGGGGTCATTCCGGAGGCGGTGACCGAAGGGAGACGAATATTTCGACGGGTGATGGAAATGTTTTCCACCGCGCCGGTTCTCAGTTTCTCGACCTTCACCTTCACTTTGGTGTTGGCTTCGCCGCGCAGCATGTTGCTGGCGCGCTCTACCGTAAAGTCGCGAACGCTTTGACCGTCGATTTCGAGTATTCTGTCGCCCGCAACCAGTCCCTGTTCGTCGGCGGGAAAGCCCCGATAGGGTCCGGCGATGATGATGGCGGAGCTGTCGCGGCGTATGAGCGAGCCTATTCCGGCGTATCGTCCGGTGGTTTGGAAGTCGAAATCCTTTTGCTGTTCGGCGGGAACATATTCGGTGTAGGGGTCGAGGCTGCCGGCGATGCCTTCGAGAGCGTAGTTCACGAGCTGTCCCATAGAGAGACTGTCAACGTATTCGTTTTGGAGTTCGTTGACGGCGGCGATAAAGATGTCGAGATTTTTCACGGTCTCGAAGTCGGCCGACTGCGCGGAAGCGTTCAGCGCGAAAGCCGGAAAGAGGAAAGCGATAATTTTAGCGGAATATTTCATATCTGATTTTTTATTATTGTTGCAGCGTTTGGGAATCGCGTTCGGGTTCAAGTCCGTCCGGCGTCGATTCCAGTCCGAAAACATGTCCCATTTTCCTGACCTTGGTTTCGAGATAGAATCTGTTGTATTTGTTCGGGGGGATTACAAGCGGAACATTTTCCACTATTGCGAGTCCGTAGCCTTCGAGTCCCCGCCGTTTAAGCGGATTGTTGGTTATCAGCCGCATTTTTGCCACGCCGAGTTCGCGGAGTATGCTGGCGCCGACGCCGTAGTCGCGTTCGTCGGGTTCAAAGCCCAGCGCGATGTTGGCTTCCACCGTATCCTTGCCCTCCTCCTGCAGTTTGTAGGCGTGGATTTTGTTGAACAATCCTATGCCTCGTCCCTCCTGACTGAGATAAAGCACTGCGCCCTTGCCTTCGCGGTCGATCATTCGCATCGCTTCGCGCAGCTGGCGTCCGCAGTCGCATCGTCGCGAGCCGAACACGTCGCCCGTCATGCAGGAAGAGTGAACGCGGACGAGTATAGGCTCGTCGGCGCTCCACGAGCCTTTGGTCAGCGCCACGTGTTCCAGTCCGTTGCCGGGCTGCCGGAACACGGTGAGTTCAAACTCTCCGTTGTCGGTGGGCATACTCACTCTTTCGCCGCGTTCCACGATGCTTTCGGTGCGAAGGCGATAGGCTATGAGGTCTCTGATAGACACTATGCATATTCCCCATTTTCGGGCGAGTTCCATCAGCTGCGGGAGGCGCGCCATGGTGCCGTCGTCGTTGAGGATTTCCACCAGAGCGCCGCCGGGCGTCAATCCTGCCATGGAGGTGAGATCAACCACCGCTTCGGTGTGTCCCGCGCGTCGCAGCACGCCCTTGTCGCGAGCCTTGAGCGGAAAGATATGTCCGGGTCGACCGAGGTCTTCGGGTTTGGTGTCGGGATCAACGAGAGCGCGAATGGTTTTGGCGCGGTCGCTTGCCGAAATTCCGGTGGTGCATCCGCGACCGAGCAGATCGACGGCAACGGTGAAGGGGGTCTGATGCAGAGCAGTGTTTTCGCCGACCATCAAATTCAGTCCCAGAGCCTCGCAGCGGGCTTCGGGGAGAGGGGCGCAAAGGAGTCCGCGACCGTGAGTGATCATAAAATTCACCGTGTCGCTTGTCACCTTTTCTGCGGCGACGATGAAATCGCCCTCGTTTTCGCGATCTTCATCGTCCACAACAATGATTATTTTGCCGGCGCGAATGTCGTCGAGGGCTTCGTCTATGGAATTTAGCTTGATTTCAGTGTTAAACCTTATGTCTGTCATTAATGTAATTATTTACGTTAGCAGTGATTTCAACTATCGCCCCCAGTATGTGCTCCAGCTTCTTCGCCTGCCTCATGCGGACAACGAGGATTGCCGGAGCGAACAGGATTCGGAGCGGCGGCTTTTCGGAGTTCAGGAAAGGCGGCATCGTAAATTCGGCGGGATTCAGCGAAGGCAGGTTTTTGATGGAAGCGCGAATTTTGTCGTTTTCCATCGTGGCATAAAACGCGAGGATGCGTCCGTAGATGTCGGCAAGTTCGGGGAGAGTGTCGTCGTCGGATTCGCGGCGCAGGATTCGCCGGCGTTCGGCAAGACAGCGCCGCGCCAGCGCTTCGATTCGGGCAACGTTGTTGCTGTTATGCTCCCGCGCCGCCTCGCGCAGCTCTTCGGGCATGAGCGCCACCTTGTCGAAATCAACAGGCACAACGAGCTTTTTCATCCTCCCGAACACTATGTCGAAGAAGCGCCGGTAGGCGTCGGAATTGAACAGCTGCGAATCGGTATTAGCCTTAACGGTAAGGAACACCGCCAGCGGAGCAAGCACGCACGACGAAAACCAAGCCCCGACAACGGGCGACCAGTCGCCGCTCTGAACCATTTTGCGGCAGATTGTTTCCAGCACCCAGTAGAACACAAAGAAAAAGATTGATATGACTGCCGACAGCCCCAATCCCCCCTTGCCGATTATGGCGCCAAGCGGCGCGCCGATGAGAAAGAAGATGATGCAGGCGAAGGCAAGGGTGAACTTCTTGTGGCGTTCGTAGCGCATGCCCTTGATTCTTTTCGAGTCGTACTGAAGTTCCCTGATAACGTTGTCCTGAAGCCCCATAACGCGGGCGGCGGACGACATTGCCTGGTCGAGAATCTGTATCTTCTCGACCGCTCCGGCGGCTCCGAAAAGCGAATCGACGTCGAGACGCAGCGGAGCGTTTCGGGGAGGCGCGGCGGAATCGGTTCGCGGCATGTGGCGGAACATGGAGGGCGACGAAAGATGTTCGGTTTCGTATTTGACGATGCCGGCAGTCCGTTTTCTCGACAAGGAATCGATGTCGCGGTTCAGCACAACGATGCTTTTTGCAAGAGCATTGTCCTTAAACATATTTTCAAACGACTGTATTTCCGTTTCGCCCAGATCGATCGAGACGGTCTGCTCGGCGAACGAACGGCGGTCGAAAGGATAGTTCCGTTTGTCTATCCGGTTGTTGGATAGCGATTCGGAATAGGTCGTTCCGTTGATGAGCCTAAAGAGGATATAGCGCGAATCGCTGGTTTGCTTGATGTAGGCGGTATCGGCGATAGTCACCGAAACATTGCCTTCGGTGTTGCGATGATTGTAGATCATGATGCCCGACAGAGCGCCGGTGACAGGATTCTTCCTGCTGACCCGCAGACTGATTTTATCTATCCCGTCGTAGAAAATATCCTCCGGAATGCTGAGTTCCGGGCTGGTTCTTTTTATTTCCTGCAGCATAGTGCGCATCTTCAAATAGGCGAACGGCACAAACTCGCTCGAAAGCATAAAGGCAAACAGCGCGAGGACGCCGACAGTCCAGTAGAGCGGATGCAATATCCGATGCAGCGATATGCCGGAGGACTTCATCGCAAGTATTTCGTTGTTTTCGCCGAGGTTCCCCATAGTCATCAGCGACGCGAACAGCGTGGAAAGCGGAAGCGACATGGAAAGATTGTACACCGCAACCCAGAGCAGAAACTCCAGAATCAGATGCCACGCCAGACCCTTGCCTACTATCTCGTCGATATACAGCCACAAAAACTGCAGGAGAAAGATGAATACCACAATGAAAATCGCCAGGAACAGAGGTCCCAGAAACGAAAGAAGTATATGTCTATATAATGTTTTCAATCACGCCAATTATTTTCCTTTTCTTTTTCCCTTTTTTTCTCTTTTCTTTTCTCTTTTCTTATTTTTCAGCCGGCAAAGTTATATCAATCAAACGAGAATCTATGCGTAAAGTTGTTAGAAAGTTGTTAGAACTATATATTCAGCTGTTTATTTTTCGGATACCTCACCGAATACTTCACGTTCATGCTTCGCGATTCCGCAGGTTTCAGCTCAAACACCCAAGTTAATTTTCCCGTGTCGTCGTCTGTTTCGGCATTTGAAATATTTAGCGCTTCGATTTTTATTTCCTTGCCGGTCGATACCGGCAGCTGATCTTCGACTATAATTCTTATCGGCTGCCTTTTCCTGTTGTGAACGGTCAAGTCCCATTCGCGCGTTTCGGTGATGTTGCCGCCTAAAAACTGTTTTTCGGAATAATCTTTTTTGCGTATTCGGGTGACGGTAATGTTTTTGTCGCGTCCGAGCGAGAGCGCGAGCACATTGTTGGTCTGACGGGTTTCGATGTACGATTGTCCCGTAAACTTCCCTTCAAAAAATATGTTTGCACTGCCCGACAGCAAATCAAGTTTTTCCCACCCTGTGATTCTCGCCAGCAGAAATACATCCTTTTCGAGTTTGCGCACGGCATAATATTCGTATATGGCGGGCAGGGAATGTTTTGCAAGCTCTACGGAATATGTCTGTCCGTCGCCCGGAATGGTGTACGGCACGGCTATTGCAAATTCAACGCTTGTCTGATTTTCCTGCACTGTAGTCAAATCCGCCGTCGATACAGCCGATTCTTCTTCGAGAATTTCCCGTTCCCGTTCGGAAAAATCGTCTTTCTGGTTCAAATGTCTCGGCATGATCTTGAAATTTTGATGGGCGTCGTCGGGCGCGGGAGCGTCAAACGACAAATACCACGGGCTCAGCGCGGGCTTAGAATTGCCGAGTGTAGGATTGGCGGTGGAAAACACGGGTTTTACATTTTTCCAGTCTTCGCCCGTATTTTGATAAACGTTAGCTTTATATGTGAGTTCAACAGGATTGTTTATGTCGGAAACTCTCAAATCGTACGATGCCGTCCAGCCTGCGTCGAGAACCAGATATGTCACCGAAAATTTCGCCTGCACCGCTGCGGACGCCGCAACATCAACCGCAATCGAACTCGTGGTTTTTCGAGAAACGGCTTCCGATTCCTTCAGGCGATTTTGCAGCCGCTGCATTTCAGCCGACGTTTCCCGCAATTTCCTGTTTATTTCCAATTTGTTTTTTGTCAGTTCGGTGAGGCGGGAGCGAAAGAACTCTGTAAATTTCTTCAGCTCGTCGATATTGACTCCCGTTTGCGAACCCCCTATCGCTTCGTTTTTTTTCAGCATTGCGGTTTCGTCCTCCAAGTCGTTAAGCGCAGCCTGCTGCATTTCCGCTTTTTCCTCTAGCTTTTCAAGCATTTTTTCCAAGTCTTCGACTTCTTTTGTTTTTGCCGCAGGTTTGCTGTCGTCCGTATAACCCCTTTTATGGCTTACTCCCAGAATCGTAAAATTTCCGGTGCCTGCAACTTGGATGCTTTGCGAGTTAATGCCCTGCGGGAGATTTTCAAAAATTACCCGCTGCGCTCCGGCTTTAAGCGAGATAAACGCTTCGCGCTGAACTTCGGCGCCTCGAATAAAAACAGTTACGCCGCCTATTGCAGTATTAGCCGCAACTATGCTGTCCTGCGATTGCAGCTCCGTAATCGTGAATAATAAGATTGTCGTCAAGAATGTTACTTTCTTCATGTTACTTCTTTAATAAAAAATTCAATTCCGCAAAATTACGTAAAAAATAGGGTACTTAATCAATTACGAATTACGAATTACGACTATCAATTACGAATTACGAATTACGACACGTATCAATTACGAATTACGAATTACGAATTACGACCGACTTCGGACGTATGTATCAATTACGAATTACGAATTACGAATTACGAACGGCTGCTAATCAATTACGAATTACGAATTACGAATTACGACCGGCTTCGGCTGTATCAATTACGAATTACGAATTACGACCGGCTTCGGCTGTATCAATTACGAATTACGAATTACGAATTACGACCGGCTTCGGTTCAATTACGAATTGCGAATTACGAATTACGAATTGCGAATTTTTTCACAGCGTTGCGGTAAAAAAACATTGCGTTGCGGTAAAAAAACACCGCAACGCAGTAAAAAAAACACCGCAACGCAATGAAAAAACAGTAAAGTTATTCCGTGACAATTCGTAATTCGTAATTCGTAATTGATACAGCCGAAGCCGGTCGTAATTCGTAATTCGTAATTCGTAATTGATTCGTAATTCGTAATTCGTAATTGATTCGTAATTCGTAATTCGTAATTGATTCGTAATTCGTAATTCGTAATTGAACCGAAGTCGGTCGTAATTTGTAATTCGTAATTCGTAATTAAAAAAAAATCCCGCCATCGAAAAGAAAGCACTGTATAAACTTAGCGATGGCGGGAAATAATAACCGGATTTTATAACACTTTATTAAAATTATGGTATTTGATCCTTTATTCCTGTCTAGGGATTCGGACAGTGTCTGCCGGAAAGCTCCGGCGACACTAACCGACGTATCCGAATCCGTTTGTCAAATTATGGTGCAAAGGAACTCCATTCGGGGGTTAGAGCAATGCGGCTTTCTCGTTAAAGCGAAAAAAAAAGCGATGAAGGCGAATGTCGCCGGATAAATTGTTGCAGTCGGAGTTCGGAACGGCGAAAAAAAACGGTCTTGGAGCGGGGTTTTTTGTCTTTTTCCTTTTCTTTCTCCTTCTCTTTTCTTCTTTCTTTTTCGTTGTATATGCTGACATATATATAAGGAAACAGTATTTCGCCGGTTGATACGAGCGCGGGATAGACTTTCGATTTTTTAAGATCATCGTCAACGGATTTCAGTCCGGTGAAATTTAAAGAATGAACCGCGTATGCCAGAGCGCAGAATATCGCGCCGGCTTTGAGCATGCCGAACAGCAGTCCGAGCAGCCGGTTCAGCCAGCCCAGCATTGCCATTTTCAGCATTTTGTCCAGCAGGCGGGCGAGGCGGAAAGCTATAAAATAGATAGCTATCGCAAGGATTGCGAAAATAACAATCTTCGCTGCATCGGGGTTAAACTGAAAGCGTTCCGAGAGCCATTGCGTAGCGACAACCGAGAGTTTGAAAGCGCAGTACGTGCCGGCTATTATTCCGACCAAGCCTATCAGCTGGTACACGAAGCCTTTTATGTAGCCTGCGATTGCCGATGCGGCAATCGCGGCTACGAATATCAAGTCAAAGAATGAAAAATTGTCCAACGATTAATCTAATGTATAAATGACCTCATCGTCGCGTTTCATAAAATAATGCTCGCGGGCAAACTTTTCTATGCTGTCGGCTGAAGTTTTGAACGCGCTGATGGTTTTTTCCAGTTCCAGAATCTTTTTTTCCAGTATTTCTATTTCCTGTTCTATCTTTCTGTTGTCTGAACGCTGTTTGAATCGCAGCGGAATGCTTACGCGGTCGAACAGAGTAACCCACAGTATGAACGCAAGGAAAGTCAGAAAGTATTGATTCCGGACAAACTTCGGCAATTTCCACTTTGCGGGTTCCATTTCCTATTTTTCCAGCATGTTCAGTATTTCGTCGAATTTCGGAGTGAGAATAATCTCCGTTCGGCGATTGCGCTGTTTGCCTTCCGCCGTGTCGTTTTGACCCACGGGCGCAAATTCGCCCCGTCCGGCGGCGGTTATTTTGGCGGGGTCTATTGCCGCGTTCTTCAGCAGGGCGCGAACTACGGTTGTGGCGCGCTTCACGCTCAAGTCCCAGTTGTCTATCAGCGCGCCGGTGCCGGTGCCGGAGTACTTCACGTTGTCCGTGTGACCCTCGACCACTATATTAATATCCGGATTATTGGCGAGCACCTTGCTCACTTCCGCCAGAGCCGTCAGTCCGGGCTTTTCTATGTCCCACTTGCCCGATTTGAACAAGAGTTTTTCGTCAACCGAAACATAGACTTTGCCGTTTTTCTGAACAACCGTCAGTCCCTTGCCCTCGAACCCGACTAATGCGTCGGCGAGTTTCTTTTTCAGTCCTATCAGCGCCGATTCCTGCTTTTCCAGCGCCTGCTGGAGTTCTACATATTTCCGGTTTTTCTCCCGCAGCTCGTCCTCCTTTTGCTGGAGCGATTCGTTGCTTTCCTGAATTTTTCGCAGCAGGTCTTGCATTTCCTTTTTCGAGGCGCTCGACAGATTTGTCTGCGAGGCGAGAAACTCGTCGTACTGTTTTCTCAGCAACTGTTTTTCATTTCTCAGATTCTGGAGTTCGTTTTCGAGCGCTTCGCGCTCTCTTTCGTAGCGGGCGAGCGCGCTCGCCTGTTCTCTTGCTCTCACGTCGAGGTTGTCGAAGCTGTTTTTGAGACCGGAATACTGCGATTCCAGTTCCTTGTGCTTTTTCGACGTGACGCACGACGCAAGCGCAAACAGCAGCAATACGGATAAAAGAATGTTTTTTCTCATGGATGTTGTGTTTTATTATTTGGATCTGAAAATCCTCTTCACCTCCTTCGCCAATTCGCCCGCTTCTTCGGCTGTGGCAGCTTCGGCATAGATTCTGACCACCGGCTCGGTGTTCGAGCTTCGCAGATGCACCCATTTTTTCTCGGCGTCGAAATCGATTCGTATCCCGTCGATGTCCGAAATGCGCTGGTTTGCATATTTTTTCTTTAGCTTCTCGAATATCTTTTCGAGATTCGTCTGCGGGGTGAGATTTATTTTGTTTTTGGAAATGAAATAATCCGGATACTGGGAGCGCAGCACCGAACATTTCGCGTTTTTTCGGGCAAGCAGCGAAAGAAACAGCGCCGCGCCGACCAGCGCGTCCCTGCCGTAGTGAAACTCGGGGTAGATCACTCCCCCGTTGCCTTCGCCGCCGATAATCGCGTTCACTCGCTTCATCTCCGCCACCACATTCACTTCGCCCACCGCCGATGCGTAGTGTTTGCTGCCGCGACGTTCGGTGATGTCGAGCAGCGCGCGCGACGACGAGAGATTCGACACCGTGTTCCCCGGTTTGTTGCTCAGTATATAATCCGCCACTGCCACCAGGGTGTATTCTTCGCCGAAAAACGATCCGTCGTCGCACACTATCGCCAGACGATCCACGTCGGGATCAACCGCTATGCCCAGATCGTCGTTCGACGCTGACACCGCAAGCGCCAGTTCCGTCAAGTTTTCGGGCAGCGGTTCGGGATTGTGCGCAAACTGCCCGTCGGGTTTGCAGTTCAGTTCCGTCACTTCGACGCCAAGCGCTCTCAGCAGGCGCGGCATGGCTATCCCCCCCACGGAATTTACCGCATCGACCGTAATTTTGAATTTCGCCCTCCGTATTGCGTCCGTATCCACCATGGGAAGGCGGAGGATGGCGTCGATGTGTTTGTCGGTATAGGTGTTGTCGGCAGTGATTTTGCCGAGTTCGTCCACTTCGACGTACTCAAAGTCTCCATTTTCGGCAAATGCCAGAACAGCCTTGCCTTCGACGTCGTTCAGAAATTCGCCCCGTTCGTCGAGAAGCTTCAGCGCGTTCCACTGTTTGGGATTATGGCTTGCCGTGATGATGATTCCTCCGTGCGCCTGCAACTCCGGAACTGCGATTTCCACCGTCGGGGTCGTTGCCAGTCCCAAATCTATCACGTCCACGCCCGACGCCGCCAGCGTTGCGGTTATCAGGCGGCTCGCCATGTCGCCCGAAGGACGGGCATCTCTGCCTGTTACCACCCTGAGCCGTTCGCCGGGGCGGTTTCTCTCCTTGAGCCACGACGAGTAGGCTCCGGCGAATTTCACCGCATCGACAGGCGTAAGTCCTTCGCCCGGCTTTCCGCCGATTGTCCCTCTAATTCCTGAAATAGATTTTATTAACGTCATATCCTTTTTATTATTAAATTCGGCAAATTTAGATATTTTTCTTCTATCGTCATATTTTTTTGTTGATAAGATACTTGTTTCTGTCCTGCGACGTGCGCGAAACAAGCTCCGCCAGAAATCCGGCGAGAAACAGCTGAGTGCCCATTATCATCGTGGCGAGCGCTATATAGAAAAACGGATTGTCGGCAACCAGCGTCGCCGGTATGTTGTGCGAAAGACACCACAATTTGTAAATCCCCAGCCATGCGGCGGCAAGCAGCCCAAGCAGAAACATCAGACTGCCGACCGTGCCGAAAAAATGCATCGGACTTTTTCCGAACTTCGAAATAAACATAATGGTAAGCAGGTCGAGGTAGCCGTGAAGGAAGCGGTTCAGTCCGAATTTGGAACTCCCGAAGCGGCGCGCTCTGTGTTCTACCGTCTTTTCCCCGATTCTGCCGAACCCTGCCCATTTTGCGATTATAGGAATATAGCGGTGCATCTCGCCGTAAACCTCGATGGACTTCACCACCTCGCCGCGATAGGCTTTCAGTCCGCAATTCATGTCGTGCAGCCTGACGCCGGAGAAGCGGCGGGCGGTGGCGTTATAGATTTTCGACGGTATGTTTTTCGACAGCTTATTATCGTGGCGCTTCTTTTTCCATCCCGACACCAGATCGTAGCCTCCGCCGGCGATCATCGAATAGAGCGCCGGAATTTCGTCGGGACTGTCCTGCAAGTCCGCGTCCATAGTTATCACAACCCTGCCCGACGACAGCTCGAAGCCGCAATGCAGCGCCGCCGACTTGCCGTAGTTGCGCCGGAACGATATGCCGCGCACATTAGGATTGAGTTTTGCGAGATTTTCGACAACCTCCCACGAACCGTCACTGCTTCCGTCGTTTATCAGGATTATTTCGTAGGCGTAGCCCTGTTCTTCCACAACCTTTTCTATCCACTGCACCAAGTGCGGAAGCGATTCCTCCTCGTTGAACAGCGGCACTACTATAGAGATATCTATATCTTTCATTTCTTTTTTATAAAAAGGGAAATCAAGGGAGCGAGCAGCACTCCCACAAGCAAACCGTTGATAAGATACGCAACGGTAAACGCCATAGGATTGCCGGCGGCTCTTCGCACATCGTCGAACGAAGCGCCGTAGCCGTATTCCCGCATCAGTTCCATTGCCTGCGAAAGCTGAGCGTTGTAGTCGGCGGGATTAATCAGAACGGCATAGATATATTTATACACCCCGATAACAATAAAAGTGAAAGCCGAAAGCAGAATCCCGAACAGCACCGAGGTTCCGTAGCCTATCTGTCCCTCCAGACATTTGTCGCGATACATAACGGTGCAGTACGACATTCCGGCAACAAACACAAACACATCAATCATAAACAATTGAATCCCCGTAATATTTTCCATGTAATCCAACGCGGACAGAATCAGCCCAAGAATAAGCCCGCAGCCCGCGGCCATCTGCATTTTACTATTGTAATTCTTCGACATAGTATAAATAATAACAAGGCGCAAAGGTAATCAAAAGTTGTTATAACCGTTTTCACAGCCCCGTTATCCTTTTTATCTCGTTCAGTCTGTTCAGCGCCTCTATTGGAGTAAGATTATTGATGTCGAGTTTTTTCAGTTTGTCTCTTATGGCTATCAGCACGGGGTCGTCCAATTGGAAAAAGCTGAGCTGGCAGCCTTCCTTCGCAATCGAGCTTGTCGGGACGAGGGTTATCTCCGACGGTTTGCGTTCGCGCGAGCGTTCCAGCTCTTTCAATATCTCTTCTGCGCGGGCTACCACGCTTTTGGGCATTCCCGCCATGCGCGCCACGTGGATGCCGAAGCTGTGCGCCACTCCGCCGGGCATAAGTTTGCGCAGGAAGACCACCTTGTTGTTCAGTTCCTTCACTGCCACGTTAAAGTTCTTCACGCGGGGGAATATGTTTTCCATTTCGTTGAGTTCGTGATAATGTGTGGCGAACAGGGTTTTCGCTCTCCGCGACGGGTGTTCGTGGATATACTCCACCAGAGCGCGGGCGATGGATATGCCGTCGTAGGTGCTGGTGCCTCGTCCTATTTCGTCGAGCAGTATCAGGCTTCGGTCTGAAAGATTGTTCAGTATGCTTGCCGTTTCGTTCATTTCCACCATAAAGGTCGATTCGCCCCGCGAAATATTGTCCGACGCTCCGACGCGGGTGAATATCTTGTCCACTATGCCTATCCGCGCCGCCTGCGCGGGAACGAACGAGCCGATTTGAGCCATCAGCACCGTCAGGGCGGTTTGCCTCAGCAGTGCCGATTTGCCCGACATGTTCGGTCCGGTGATCATTATGATCTGTTGACTGTCGCGGTCGAGCCGCAGGTCGTTGGCAACATATTCTTCGCCGGCGGGAAGAAGTTTTTCGATAACGGGATGCCGTCCGCCGGCGATTTCTATTTCGTTTCCGCCGTTCACTTCCGGCTTGCAGTAGTTCGACGTTGCGGCGAGTTCGGCAAACGCGAGCAGGCAGTCGAGTTTGCCGGCAACGGCGGCGTTCTGCCTCACGGGAGCCACAAACGCGGTGAGCGCCGCAGTCAGCCGTCCGTATGCCTGCTGTTCTATCACAGCCATTCGCTCTTCCGCTCCGAGTATTTTGTCTTCATACTGTTTCAGTTCGGCGGTAATATAGCGTTCAGCCGACGAAAGAGTCTGTTTTCGTATCCATTCGGGCGGAACTTTATCCTTATGGGTATTGCGCACTTCCATATAATAGCCGAACACGTTGTTGAAATCCACCTTCAGGGAAGCGATGCCCGTGCGTTCGGCTTCGCGATTGCGTATGTCGGCGAGCATATCCTTGCTTCTGTTGGCGAGATTTCTCAAATCGTCGAGTTCTTCGTCCACTCCTTCTCCGATTACGCCTCCTTTAGACAGCAGCGGAGGCGGATCGGCAACTATTTCGCGTTCTATCATTTCGCGCGCCTCCCGGCAGGGTTCCAGTTCCCGTCCTATTTGTCTCAGCGCTTCGCTATGCGATTCGAGGCAGAGCTGTTTTACTCTTGCGCAAGCGTTCAGCGACAATTTCAGCTGCACGAGTTCGCGGGGATTCGCCCGTCCGGCGGCAGTGCGGGAGATTATGCGTTCTATGTCGCCTATTCCTGCTATTTCGTTTCGCATAGAATCTCTTGTCTCCGCGTTTTCAACAAAAAATTCCACCGCGTTCAGGCGCTCGTTCACCGGCGCGATTTCCTTCAGCGGAAGCGCTATCCAGCGGCGCAACATTCGGGCGCCCATCGGCGAAACGGTTTTGTCCATAATGTCGAGAAGCGTCTTTGCATTTTCGCTTTGAGGGACGAGGAGTTCGAGATTTCGCATCGTGAACTTGTCGAGCCAGACATAGCGTTCTTCCTCGATTCTCGATATCGACGACACGTGGGCTATGCTCCTGTGTTCGGTCAGGTCGAGATAATGAAGTATGGCGCCGGCGGCAGTCTGTGCCGCAGGCATTTCTTCCACGCCGAACCCCTTGAGCGAAGGCAGCTGAAACTGCCGCAGAAGTTTCTCCCTCGCCGCTTCGGGAACGAAAGCCCATTCGTCCATTTTATAAGTATAATGCTTTGTGCCGAAACATTCGCCGAACGACGCCTCCGTTCCCTTCCTGAAAAGCACCTCTTTGGGCATAAAGTTGCCCAGCAGCTTGTCTATGTAGTCCGTCTGTCCTTCGGCAACGAAGAACTCGCCGGTAGAGATGTCGAGAAACGCCGCTCCGGTCACATCCTTGCCCTGATGCACGCAGGCGAGGAAATTATTTTCCTTGATCTCGATAATATTGGAATTGAACGCAACGCCCGGAGTGACAAGTTCCGTCACTCCCCGCTTGACTATCGTTTTAGTCAGCTTCGGGTCTTCGAGCTGGTCGCAGATGGCAACCCTTTGTCCGGAGCGTATCAGTCGCGGAAGATAAGTATCGAGCGCATGATGCGGAAATCCGGCGAGTTCCACGCCGCCGGCAGCTCCGTTGGAGCGACGGGCCAGCACTATGCCGAGAATTTCGCTTGTTGTGACGGCATCCTCTCCGAAAGTCTCGTAAAAATCGCCGACTCTGAAAAGCAGCAATGCATCCGGATGCTTCGACTTCACGCCGTAGTATTGTTTCATTAAGGGGGTTTCGGCTGTCTTCACGTCATTTAAATTAAGAATTAAGAATTAAAAATTAAGAATTGCCTGTCGGGAATTAAGAACTGAAAATTAAGAATTAAGAATTGCCATTCGGGAATTAAGAACTGAAAATTTTGTACCATATTATCTTTTACTTTTCAAAAATTACAAACACGCGCCATTTTCATTTACCGCGGCAAAGGTAAGCATTGCCTCAGACATTCGCAAGCAAGCTTAAGAATTATGAATTATGAATTATGAATTATGAATTGCCTGACGGAAAGTCGGACAGTTCATAATTCTCCCCGCGTCCGTCAGGCAATTCATAATTCATAATTCATAATTCATAATTAATAATCTCTCCCCGCGTCCGTCAGGCAATTCATAATTCATAATTCATAATTCATAATTAATAATTAATAATCTCTCCCCGCGTCCGTCAGGCAATTCATAATTCATAATTCATAATTCATAATTAATAATCTCTCCCCGCGTCCGTCAGGCAATTCATAATTCATAATTCATAATTCATAA
>JAITHX010000207.1 GCA_031279735.1 Prevotellaceae bacterium | reverse complement strand
GCGCGCGGTTACAAGTCTTGAGGGCTTGAGCCGCAGCCTCCGGCAACCTTGCGCAAAGGACGCGAAGCCTCTGCGCCCCTTGCGGAGCCTCTGCGTCCTCTGCGGTAAAAAAACACCGCAACGCGGTGAATAACCGCACAATCCCTTAATATATGACTTTTCCACACAATTCCCGGTAGAACCTTTTTTTTCTGTTTGTCTCTTTTCTTAATTCTTAATTACCTTTGTAGCGTTATTAAAAAATAATTTAAAAAATTATGACGCTTACAGAACGACATTCGCAAATTCTGGAAATACTGCGCAAGCAGGGAACCGTTTCCGTTATCGAACTGGCGAATCGGCTTGAGGTTTCGAGTGTAACCATACGCAAGGATTTGAGCGAGCTTGAAGAAAAGGAGCTGCTTTATCGCTCGCACGGAAGCGCAATACTCATAAATCCCTACATCAACGACCGGCATGTCAACGTGAAGGAACAGCTCTACATGGAAGAGAAACGGCTGATAGGAGCGCGGGCGGCGGAACTGATCACCGAAAACGATACTATAATAATAGCGTCGGGAACAACTCTGCACGCTTTCACAAGGCAAATCCGAGTGAAAGAACATCTTACGGTTATTTCGGCGTCGATGACCGCATCGAGCATCCTTGCGCGCGACAAGAACATCGACGTGATTCAGCTCGGCGGGTTCGTGCGGAACACCTCCCTGTCGGCAGTAGGAAACTATGCCGAAAAAATGCTCGAAGACTTTTCGTGCAGCAAACTGTTTCTCGGCGTGGACGGAATAGACCTCGACTACGGACTGACCACCACCAACGCTATGGAAGCAATGCTGAATCGGGCAATGATGCGGGTTTCGCAAAGAACAATCGTGCTTGCCGATTCCTCGAAGTTCGGACGGCGCGGATTCAGCAAGATTTGCGACACCAGCGCAATAGACCATATCGTTACCGACGATAAAATATCTCCCAAAATCCTCGAAAACCTGACCGAACGGGGAATAGA
The DNA here is from genome assembly GCA_031279735.1 of Prevotellaceae bacterium. Lineage (GTDB taxonomy): Bacteria > Bacteroidota > Bacteroidia > Bacteroidales > UBA932 > JAIRLF01. Next base: position 5,799 of record JAITHX010000207.1, on the reverse strand, counting down.
AACAATCGTTGTACAGTAGTTAGGGGGAATTCGGAACGACAATATGCTCTGCGGCATTCGCGAGTATTGATGCCGAATCCGGCGACGCCATAGAGCGTTTTGCCTCCGGAGCGGAAGGAAGCCATGGCGTTGCCTGTTTCGTCGCAGAGCAGGGCGACACTCTTTTCGCCGTTCCGAATCAGGTTCACGATGCCTACGGGACAGTCGCTGCTGAAGGGATGCAGTTCGGATTTTTAGCACACAGATGACGCGGATGACGCGGATGACACAGATTCAAATCCGCGTAAATCTGTGTCATCTGCGTCATCTGTGTGCTAAAAAACCGAACTGCATCCCTTATAAGTTATTTCTAACCCATCCCTTGAATCCGCGTAAATCCGTCGAATCCGCGTCGTCCGCGCGCCAAGTTATTTCCGGCACATCCGAAGAATATGAAAATGTATGATTTTTCTGAAAAGTGTGACATTTGTTTTCCTCTCGGGTCAGGAACTCTGAGTCTTATTCCGACATATTTTTTATATACGGCATTTCTGCCGGAGTATCGAATCGGTAGAACTTTGCGGCGTTGGCGCCGAGAAACAGTTGTTTCTCCTCGTCGGTCGGGATGTTCGACTTTGCGAAGAAATCGTATGACATGCGGTAGGTTATCGCCACTATTGTGCGCGGGTAGTCGGAACCCCACATCAGTTTTTCCATTCCGACGAGCGAGGCGGCTTCCATGATGGCGCGGACGGCTCCGGCGAAGGGATAAAATTCGTCGTTGAAGAGCCAAGTTATTCCGCCCGATTCTATCATTATGTTCTTGTGGCGCGCGAGTTTGATTTGCCGGTGCCATTCGGGGCGGGTCACCATTCCGAAATGTCCGACTGCTATTCTCAGTTTCGGATACTGCGCGGCTATTTCCTCCATTTCGGCAACTTGTTCGGCGCCGTCGGCGAGGTCGATGGAGAGAATCACGTCGTGTTCCTCCATGAGTTTGAACATCCGCATCATTTCGTCGCAAGTGAGGCGGATGCGGCGGTCGGGCATAATCAGTCGTCCCGCCGGAATTTTGATGGCTTTGAATCCGTCGTCTATCAGTTGCTGGGCGCGGGCGCAATAGCCGGGCGTGCGCGCATCAACCATGCCGCAGCAGAGAAAGCGGCTGGGGTAGCGGCGTTCGACAACCGAAAGATAGTCGTTTTGCAGACCGTCGATGTACTCCTGAGTTATGACGGCGGCGGAAACCTGCGCGTAGTCCATGTTCGACAGGAATATTTCGGCGGTATTTTCGCCGTTGAGCATGAATGGAGGCAGCATTTGCCTCACTTCGCCCATAAACAGGGAGCGTCCCCGGTCGAGCGTTTTGATTTTTTGTCCGTTCACTTCGGCGTCCTGTTTGAGCCACAAGTGAGCGTGAGCATCTATTATAATCATGGTAATTGTGTTTTCGCAATCATCAATCTCCGTTTAAGTTACGGTAGATTGATGTTCGATTCTGAATTGTCTGTTTCGCGCTAATTCGCGAAACGCTCGGGACTACAAGTCAACGACTCGATTGAGATATTCCGAGAAGTTCTTTTTCATCGGCGTGTAGTCCGATCCCATCAGCGAGGACGAGATGATGAAATCCGCCGAAGCGCGATTGATGGCGGTCGGGATGTTGTAAACGGAGGCTATTCGCCACAGCGCTTTCACATCCACGTCGTGAGGCTGGGGTTCCATGGGATCCCATAGAAAAATCAGATAGTCGATTTTTCCTTCCGCAATCAGCGAACCCATTTGCTGGTCGCCGCCGAGCGGGCCGGATTTCAGCTTGGTTATTTTCAGTCGGTCGCAGTCCGAACCAAGTTTGCTCACGAGAGCTGTTTCTATCAGCGTGCCGGTGGTTCCGGTGCAGATGAGATTGTAGTTAAGCAGGATGTCCACGTTGAACTCCGACCATTCCACAAGGTCTTTTTTTCTGTTGTCGTGAGCGACAAGTGCGATTGTCTTTTCTTTTGCTGTCATAAAACTTAAATTATTTACAAAATGGGCGCAAAGTTAATGCAATTTTTCCGATTTGCTCCCTGTCAGTCGTGTTGTCGTTGTTGTCGTCGTGGTCGTCATTCGCAGGCCGAGAAAGCGTCGGCGAGGAGTTCGATTGTGCATCCGGTTGGGGTGTCGAGAATATGAACGATGTCGAACACAACGTTTTTATCTATTCCGTTCAACAGGACGTAAGCCTCCGCCGCGTCGATTATATTTTTCTGTTTGCGGCGTCCGACGAGTTCGCCGGTCGGCTGCCAGCGGGCGGAGGTTCGCGTTTTCACTTCTATGATATGCAGTTCGTTGCCGAGTTCGGCTACGATGTCGAGTTCCTTGTAGCGGTATCGCCAGTTGATAGCTCTGACGATGTAGCCTTTTTGTTTCAGGAACTCGATAGCCTGCAGTTCTCCGTTTTTTCCAAGATCGTATGAAAGCGACATTTTCGCGAGGTGTTTTTTAGGGATGTTGCGGCGTGTTACAGTTTGGCTATTGCGGCTCGAACGTTCGACAGCGCTTCCGCCGGCAGTTTCGTTCCGATTAGCTTTATTATTTCAGCCGCGCAGACTGTTCCGGCTTTCGCGCAGGCGGCGAGGTCGAGTCCCGACGAGAGGGCGCGGAAGAATCCGGCGGCGTAGAGGTCGCCGGCACCGGTGAGATCGACTGGGGTTACGGGTATTGCGGGCAAACGGTGCAGTTCGTCGCCGTGTTTCACAATCGAGCCTCTGGCGCCGAGTTTCACTACGGCGATGTCGCACAGGCTGCCCAGAATCTCGACCGCCTTTTCGGGTTCGACGCCGGCGAAGGCGCGGGCTTCCTCCTCGTTGGCGAACACAATGTCGGTGTACCGTTCGACTATGCCGCGCAGGAAGTCGAGGTGTTCTTCCACCACGTTGTAGCTTGCCAGGTCGAGCGAAACGGTTTTTCCTTTCTGTTTGGCGCACTTCATCGCGGTTTCGATGAGACTGTGGTTCTGGATCAGGTAGCCCTCGATGTGGAGGCAGTCGTAGTCGTCGAACGCTTCGGCGGGTATATCGTCGGGATTCATCAGCGCCGCTGCGCCGAGGTGGACGGCGAAAGTGCGTTCCGCGTCGGGGAGCACCAGCACCATGGCGCGTCCGGTGCTTGCGTCGTCGCGTTTGAGGAGCGAATGTATTCCGGCGGCGCGGAGGTCTTTGTCGTAGAGGTCGCCGAGTTCGTCGTGGCCCACTTTTCCGAAGAATCCGGCGGTCATGCCGAGTTCAGCCATAGCGCGGACGGCGTTTGCCGCCGAGCCGCCGGAGACCACTGAGGGAGCAAACTGTTTCAGTTCATCGTAAACCCGGTTTGCCGTCGGTTCGTCAACGTGCTGCATGCTGCCCACCGGGAGTTTGTATTTTTCGAGCAGCGAATGGTCGGGGATTATAGCCAGAATGTCAACCAGAGCGTTTCCCGCGCCAAGTACGGATTTAATCATGTTATGACGTGTTTTTAAAATTCCGGCGACAAAAGTAATGAAATTTGCCGAGTCGAAAAAACGATATAATTTTGCGCCGTGTTTGTGCCGAAGCGGAAATTTCGGCAAACGGTAATTGACTTTAAACTGTTTTTTTAAGATGAAAGTTGCGATACAAGGCATAGCGGGCGCTTTTCACGACGAGGCGGCGCGGAAATTTTTCGGAAGAACGACCGGAGATGTACATCTCGCGGAATGTGAAACCTTTTCCCTGCTTTGCGAGCGCGTCGATTCGGGCGAAGCCGACTGCGGAATAATGGCGATAGAAAACACCATTGCCGGAAGTCTGCTCCAGAATTACAGCTATCTCGACCGCTTCCGCCTCAAGATAACTGGCGAGATTTATCTCCGCATCAAAATGAATCTCATGGCTCTGCCGGGAGTAGGGATCAAGGATTTGAAATACGTGTTTTCGCATCCCATAGCTCTCCGTCAGTGCGCCGAATATTTGGACACTCTCCGCGGCGTCATTGTCTCCGAAGCGGAGGACACGGCCGAATCGGCAAAGAAAATCAGCGAACAGCGTATCGCCGACACTGCCGCAGTTGCCGGCGAGGAAGCCGCCCGAATGTACGGACTCGAAATACTGGCAGCCGGAATAGAAACGGTGAAGCAGAATTACACCCGCTTTATCGCCCTCTCGAAAAACCCCGAAGCTGTTGCCGACGCCGACAAAGCCTCCCTCTCGTTCGGATTGAGGCATCAGCCCGGCGCTCTTGCCGAAGTGCTTTCGATATTCGCCGGCCGCGGAGTGAACCTCACCAAGATACAGTCTATTCCGATTCTCGGTCAGCCCTATCGCTACACTTTTTACGTTGACGTGGAATGGGCGGCGCGCAGCGACTTCGACGCTTCGATAGCCGAAGTGCTCCGGCACGTTGTCGGACTGTCGGTTTACGGCGAATACAAAAAGGGCGAACTCCCCTCCGAAAGTTAATCGAAATTAAATAGCTACGTTTTAAATAATTCTTTAAATAGCATCAGAATGATCATCAAGGAAGCAAACCGTCTGGGAAGCGTTCAGGAATACTACTTCTCGCGGAAAAACGCGGAAATCGCGGAAATGAACAAAACGGGAATCCCCGTCATCAACCTCGGCATCGGAAGTCCGGACTTGAGACCCTCCGACGAAACCATTGCCAAACTGCATGAAATAGCCTTGCGCGACGACACTCACGGCTATCAGCCCTATCGCGGCGACCTCGAACTGCGTCAAGCCATATCCGACTGGTATGAACGCACTTTCGGCGTAAGCTCCAATCCCGCGACGGAAGTCCTTCCGCTTGCCGGATCGAAGGAGGGAATCATGCACATAACCATGTCGTTCGTCAATGAAGGCGACGAAGTCCTCGTGCCCGACCCCGGCTACCCGACCTACGCCTCCGTCACCCTGCTCGCCGGCGCGAAAATACGGAACTACAAACTGAAGGAAAGTCTCGGCTGGCAAATCGACTTCGACGAACTCGAAAGTCAGGATCTCTCGAAAGTCAAACTAATGTGGTCGTGCTTTCCGAACATGCCTACCGGCGTTCGCGCCACCGACGACACTTACCGCCGGCTGATAGCCCTCGCCTCGAAACACAAGTTCCTACTTGTGAACGACAACCCCTACAGTCTCGTGCTTAACTCCGAATACAAAAGCATACTGAGCTACGAAGGCGCGCGGGGAACGGCTCTCGAAATGAACTCGCTGAGCAAATCGCACAACATGGCGGGATGGCGCATCGGCTGGATCATGGGCGAAAAGGACTACATCGACACCATCATGAAGTTCAAAAGCAACATGGATTCGGGCATATTTCTCGGCATTCAGCGCGCCGCAGTCAAAGCTCTCCAAAACGACGACCAATGGCACCTCCGCCGCAACGACGAATATCGCGAACGCCGGAAACTCGCCGAACAGCTCGCCGGAAAACTCGGCTTGTCGTTCGACGCAAATCAGGTAGGCTTGTTCCTCTGGTGCAAGATTCCCGACACGATGCCCTCCGGCGAATGGCTCAGCAACAAAGTGCTGAACGAAGCGCGGGTATTCATCACTCCGAGCTTCATCTTCGGCGACACCGGCAAGCGCTTTGTCCGCATTTCTCTCTGCACCAAACGGGAGAATTACGCGGAAGCCATAAGAAGAGTCGAGAAATTATGAATTATGAATTATGAATTATGAATTGCCTGACGGACGTGTCAATTACGAATTACGAATTACGAATTACGACTGCGGACGTACAGCCGAAGCGGGTCGTAATTCGTAATTCGTAATTCGTAATTGAAAGAAAGGGTTCTACCGGGAATTGTGTGGAAAA
>JAITHX010000192.1 GCA_031279735.1 Prevotellaceae bacterium | reverse complement strand
GGTATGTGGGGACTGAACATCACCGGTCTCGATGCCGCAACCTTCTACCGGGAAGTGAATAAAATAGGAGGCGGCATGTCCACTCCCTACAAGTTCGACAAACGTATGTACTTGATGCCTATTTATATCAATCATATCAATATAAACGATATGCTGATTCAAAACCCGGGCTATTGATTCAATTACGAATTACGAATTACGAATTACGAATTGCCTGCCGGACGTGGAATTACGAATTGCCATAGTGTAATTGCGTTGCCGGCGTAGTGCCGGTCGGCAAACGAACCGTTATTTCTCACCCGACGTTGAGTGTTTTTCACTGAACGTCGGGTGTTTTTATTGCCCGAAGCACAAAATCCATTAAATCCGCGTCATCTGTGGGCTAATTCGGTCAACCGAAATCGACTTCGGTCAACCGAAATCGACTTCGGTCGACTGAAATCAACTTCGGTCGACTGAAATCAACCGAAGCCCGGATACGCCAAGCCCCGCTAGTGGTTAGTGCCTGCCGGCTCAGTGTCTCCGTCTCACTCCACCCGTCCGACAGGCACTAACCACTAACCACTAACCACTAACCACTAATTAAAATTAACTTTGCATCGTCAAAAGAAGAAGATTAACTATTATAAAAATAAGAAAGTATATGAAGAAAACAGTATTGACATTGATTGGAATTTTGGGCGCGGCATGTTTTGCATCCGCGCAGATTACAAGCTCGTCGCTGAGCGGGAAAGTAATCGACGCGAACAGCGCCGCCGTTGCGGGCGCGGCAGTTCAGGCGGTTCACGAACCTTCGGGCGCTTCCTACGGCGGAGCGACGAACAGTGAAGGACGCTATACGATTCAGGGCATGCGCGTCGGCGGACCCTACCGCGTGAAAATCTCCCACGTGGGATACGAAACCGAGATTTTTGCGGGAGTGATTCTCAAGCTGGGCGAAACGGCGAACATTTCGGCGAAACTGCGCGACGCCACCGAATCGCTGAGCGAAGTGGTGATAACAGCCCGCAGCGCCGCCGCCGCAAACAAAACCGGCGCCGCCGCAAGCATGAACGCCGAACAGATTGCCCGCATACCTTCCATTGCGCACGGTATTGCCGACGTTATTCGTCAGAATCCGCAAGTTAGCGTCAGCACATCGGGGGCGGTGTCCTTTGCGGGAACGAACAACAGGTACAACAGCTTTCAAATCGACGGCGCGATGAACAACGATGTCTTCGGCTTGACCGCCAACGGTTCCAACGGCGGACAGGCGGGCGCTCAGCCTGTGTCGATGGAAACCGTCGAACAGATTCAGATTAACGTCGCCCCCTACGACGTTCGTCAGTCGGGATTTACGGGCGGCTCTATCAATGCCGTCACCAAATCGGGAACAAACACCCTCCACGGTTCCCTTTACGGCTTCGGCAACAACCGCAGCCTCACGGGCGCCGAATACACGCTGGCCGACGGACAGCCGAGCGAAAAGTACAACAGCCTGAGCGAGTATCTGGCTGGCGCAACGCTGGGAGGCGCCGTAGTCAAAAACAAACTCTTCTTTTTCGCAAACTTCGAAAGGGCGAACAAAAGCTATCCCAACGTTTACGGAGCGGGCGATCCAGCTTCAAAAGTCGATGCAGTTCAGGCGCGAAACATTATGAACAAGATCAGGGAAATGGCGCGGGCGCAGGGAGTGCCCTACGGCGGCAGCCTCGACAATCCCGACGTTTACACCAAGTCCGACAAGGCGGGCGTCAAGCTGGACTGGAACATCGGCAACAGGCATAACGCCTCGTTTCGCTGGAGCACGGTTGTTGCCCGACAGCTGAGCGGCGTCAGTACTGCGTCGTATCTCAACTCCTCCGACTACAGCTACGATTTCGTTTCCCGCACAAACACCTTTGTCGTCGAGCTGCACAGCCGTTTTTCGCCCGAACTGAGCAACGAGTTTCACGCCTCTTACGTTCGCGTTCGCGACCGGCGCGATCCTGGCTCTCCCTTTCCTATGATCAGCGTGTCGAACGTGGGCGGCGGAACCCTGAGCGCGGGCAACGAACGTTCCTCGATGCTGAACTCTCTCGACCAGGACATCTGGACGCTTACCGACAACCTGACCCTGTATTGCGGCAATCACACCTTTACGTTCGGCACGCACAACGAACTCTACGGTTTCGCCAACCTGTTTATTCAGGACGCCTACGGCAGTTATTACTACAACAGCGAGGACGATTTCGCGGCAGGAAGGATCAACCGCTACCGTTTCGCGAGGGCAAACGTCAGCGTCACCGGCAACCCGCGCTGGAAAGCCGCTTTCGGCGCCGCGCAGCTGGGGTTCTATGCGCAGGACAAATGGAACGTGACCGACAGGCTGTATGTCACCCCCGGTCTTCGCGTGGACATTCCGCTGTTTTTCGACACTCCCGCCGAGAACGCCGGATTCGGCGAATACGCCGCTTCCAAAGGCTGGGATTATAAAACAAACCGGAAGCCGAGCGCCGCGCCGCTGTTCTCGCCCCGTCTGGGATTCCGCTGGGATGCCGACGGCGCCGACAATCTCGTGCTGCGCGGCGGAGCGGGAGTGTTCACCGGGCGCATTCCTTTCGTCTGGTTGAGCAATAACTTCTCGAACACGGGAATACAGCTGTCCTCGTTCGATACCCGCTCCACAGGGGAGCTGTCGCTTATCCTCGATCCCGAAGGGCAAGCGCAGAACGCCGACAGGCTGTCGGCTTCCGGCACGCAGACGGTCAATGTCCTCGACAGGGATTTTAAATTCGCGCAAAACCTGCGCGTCAGTCTGGGACTGGATTTCAGCGCGGGCGGCATAGCGTGGACGCTGGACGCCATCTATTCCAAAACCTTGAACGACATTCTCTATAAAAACGCGGCTTACGACCTCGACGGAACGACCTTCGGCAACATCGTCGCGGGAGCGGAATTCGACCGCCGCCCGATGCTCGAAAGGGTGACGGCGGGGACGAACTATGCCCACGTTTATGTGCTGTCGAACACCGGCAGGGGCTACTCCTGCAATCTGTCGCTCAAGGGCGAAAAAAGATTCGACTTCGGTCTGGACTTGAGCGCCGCCTATTCTTTCACCGTTGCCAAATCGCTCAACAGCGGAACCTCGTCCGTCGCACAGTCGAACTGGGACTACAACTACACCATGAACAATCCGAACGACCCCGAACTGGGATTCTCGGCGTTCAACATCCCCCACCGCATCAGCGCTTCGGTGTTCTACCGCAAGACATACGCCAAAGCGTGGACAACGGTCGCGGGACTGATTTACTCCGGCTTTTCGGGCGCTCCCTACTCGATACATTACAACGGGGATTTGAACGGCGACAGCTCCAGCGGCAACGACCTGATGTTTATCCCCACCGACGCGCAGATCGACCGGATGCCCTTTCAAGCTGCCGACGCCTACACTGCTGAACAGCAGAAAGCGAACATGAAGGCGTGGATCGCCGCCGACCCGCATTTGAGCCGGCACCGCGGCGAATACTTTGAACGCTATGCCGACAACGAAAAGTTCGAACATCATTTCGACTTCCATCTCGCGCAGACATACAGCCTCAGCATCAACGGCAAACCTCACTCTGTCGAACTCTCGTTCGACATGATGAACGTCGGAAACCTGTTCAGCGGAAAATGGGGACGTTATGCGTCCGCCGGCGGTTCGGCAACCTACTACAGTCCCGTCACCTACAACGGAGGCAACTTTCAGTTCCTCCGCAACGCCGACTACAATATGCGTTCCTACGACGATTATTATTCAAGATGGAGAGCGCAAATCGGATTGAAATACACGTTTTAGAATTATGAATTATGAATTATGAATTATGAATTGCCTGCGGAAAGTCGGAGAGTTCATAATTCAAGCAGCGTTCGAGACAGTTCATAATTCGTAATTTATAATTCATAATTCATAATTTATAAACCCCCTCCCACCCTTTGCGCGGAGGAATCTGCGTCAGCATTGCATTAGCGAATGCATCGTTTGTTATCGTTTTCGTATTCCGGTCGAACAGGATTTTCGTATTCATCCGTTGAACCATTACTCCGAGTGAAAATACCTGGCTCAGCACGCCGTTGATTTCGAAAGGAGAACGTGTTTTTTCTTCACCCATACAAGCCAGCAGGAAATTCGCAAAGTGATTGGAAGTACTTTTCGGAACAGGCGGCAGTTTGGATTCCATTGCTTTTGCTTTTTCTTCGGGAATAATCGTAAGCGTACTGCCGTGCGAACCTCCCTTGAAAGTCAATTCTTTACTGTAAATAATCTTACCCGGATTCAATTTCGAAGGTTGCAATTTTCCTCCGGCTACGGGCGGAATATTCGGGTCAATATCCGAAGTTCCGTATCCTGCGGGCACTTGCGGAATGTTGTTCACGCCATCGTACCAGGTAATATCGACAGGCGGCATCTTTCCCCGCGCGGGGAAACGGAAGAGAATGGTCGATGCTTTCGGGAAGAAATAATCGTTGTGCCCTTCTATTTTCAGGGGCGTCACTTCATAAGGCAGGCCCAGATCCAGAAATTCGTGAACAGTATCGAGAATATGCGCTCCCCAATCGCCCAAAGCGCCCATACCGAAGTCGTACCAGCCGCGCCAGTTTCCGTCATGGAATTTATCGCAGAAATCGTGATACATGGCCGTTGTCAACCAGAGATTCCAATCCAGCGTTGAAGGAATCGGTTGAGCATCCGGAAATTTATAAATATTCGGGTCGTAAGGATGCCAGCGACGGACGCCGTTCATGTGAGCCGTAACAGCGGTTACATCTTTGATGATTCCTGCGTCTTTCCACGCTTTGAACTGGAAATAGTTGGCTTCGGAATGTCCCTGGTTTCCCACTTGGGTAACTACATTTTTATACTTTTTGGCTGCCTTGATCATCAGTTCACCTTCGTAAAAAGTGCGCGCCATCGGTTTCTCCACGTAAACGTGTTTTCCCAGCGACATAGCCAGCATGGCAACCGGAAAATGGGCGAAATCGGGAATTCCGGCGCAAATTGCGTCGATTTCATTTCCCATTTTATCAAACATTTCCCTGAAATCTTTAAACTGTTTTGCTTCGGGAAATTTGGCCAATATGGCCTGTGTGTGAGGCGCTCCCAAATCTACATCGCAAAGCGCTACGATATTCGCCAAACCGGTTTTATCAAATTCCCTGATAATTTCCGCACCCCGGTTTCCGATTCCGATACATGCGAGATTGACTTTGCGGTTTGCTCCAACAACCCGGGCAGCGCTTTTCGCTGTCATGGCATTCACCGTGTTCATGCCGGTAAAGGCAAGCCCGGCCGTAGCCAATCCGCTCGTCTTTAAAAATGTCCTTCGTGAAATCATAGTAATTAATAATTAAAAAATAGAAGTGGCAAATATACGCAAAAATTTTTCAAATATGGCTTTTTCTGATAAGATTTCTCGTAACTATTCAGCTCCCCCAAGTTTCCAGATTCGCAAATGGAACGACATTTTGGCAATCCGTCAAGGATGCCGGAAAACATCGGAAATTTCGGTTAAAACCTTTAACAAATCTGTCTGTCACAATATAGGTGACAGACAACAGCCGTTATCATTATCAAATCGCAACAAAAGTACAAACCTTTAACTAATTGATTACTATCCTGTTGAAATAATTTTTCCCTGTCCGGCGAGCCTGTCGGGTTATCAATTTGCAAACCCTGTTTTTGATGATTAACTAATTGATACTTAACGTGTTTAATCAATGTTTAACAAGAAATGGATGCTACGGAACATTATAAATATCTGTTATTTAAGTATTTAAAGTCCTTAAAGTCTTTAATTCAATTCCAATTTTAACAATTGGTAAAACAATCTTTAAACATTTAAATCTTTAAATATCTGTAATACAAAGTATTACAGATGCTGTCCGTCACCTATATAGTGACAGACATTTTACATCACAAGATTGATTTTTTAAGTTTTTGTATCTGAATGGATTATGAGGGTTTTGATTGAAAATGACAAAATGTAAAAAAACGTTAATGAAATTTCTTGAAATTTTTGAAAAAGATGAAAAAAGTACTTTTTTTTATGCTGTTCCTGATGAT
>JAITHX010000131.1 GCA_031279735.1 Prevotellaceae bacterium | reverse complement strand
TTTCGGTTTTGTTGCGGAAAGCTCTCGTCAGTCCATGTGCCGCACCAAAACAGGTGATGAATATTTCCTTTAATGTGTTTATTTATAGTGAAATATAAAAATACTTGCGGATTTAAGGGGTTATATTTTCGGGAAACATCGGTTTGGCGGAAAAATTCTCTTGAGGCGTACATGTTTTTCGGCATGATCCGGATATTTCGGATTAAGATTTCCGGTTTTTGCAATCAGCGGTGTTCCAATGTGATTCGCTTTGTGCTGTTCGCCCTTCCGACTGCAATGCGCTGTGAGTGCAAATGTTGTCGTCTTAGCTTCGTCTTAGCTTCGCTTGAGCTTCGTATAGGCTTCGCTTGGTCTTCGAGAATTAAAATATGTTTTTCATCATTGTTTCGCGGGATGGCGGCATAATTCCGGAGTTCCCGAGCGGTGAGGAAAACAAATGGCACACTACTTTATTCTAACACATCCCTTACGCGGATTTTGATCCGCGTAAATCTGTCGAATCCGGTCATCTGGTGCTAAAAAAGAAGGCGCAAAGGCGTCGCTTTTGCGAAACCTTTGCGCCCTGCGGCAAGAGAGAAACACCGCTGTCACTTGGCGTAGGCGATAGCTCGCGTTTCTCTGATTACGGTGATTTTAACCTGTCCGGGATAGGTCATTTCGTCCTGAATCTTTTTAGCTATGTCGAACGAAAGTTTTTCGGCTTCCTGATCGCTTACTTTTTCGCTGCCTACAACTACTCTCAGTTCTCTGCCAGCCTGAATGGCATAAGTTTTCTGCACTCCCGGATGGCTTAAAGCCAAATCTTCCATTTCCTTCAGCCGTTTGATGTAGGATTCGACTATTTCGCGCCGCGCTCCGGGGCGCGCTCCCGATATGGCATCGCAAACCTGAATGATTGGCGCTATCAGGGTGGTCATTCCCACCTCGTCGTGGTGAGCGCCGATGGCGTTACATATTTCGGCTTTTTCCTTATATTTTTCCGCGAGTTTCATTCCAAGCAGCGCATGAGGCAGTTCCGGTTCGTCGTCGGGCACCTTTCCTATGTCGTGCAGCAATCCTGCCCGTTTGGCGATTTTAGCGTTCAGTCCGAGTTCCGAAGCCATTATGGCGCACAGATTCGCAACTTCGCGCGAGTGTTGCAGAAGATTTTGTCCGTAAGACGATCTGTATTTCATTTTGCCCACCAGACGCACGAGTTCGGGATGCAGGTTGTGGATACCCAAGTCGATGGTTGTTTTTTTGCCTACGTCCACTATTTCTTCCTCAAGCTGATTGCGGACTTTTTCCACCACTTCCTCAATTCGCGCCGGATGTATGCGCCCGTCGGTGACAAGCTGATGCAGAGCAAGACGGGCTATTTCGCGGCGCATGGGGTCGAAAGCCGACAGAACTATGGCTTCGGGAGTATCGTCCACAACGATTTCCACGCCTGTTGCCGCTTCGAGGGCGCGAATGTTTCGTCCTTCGCGTCCGATGATTCTGCCTTTCACGTCGTCGTTTTCGATGTTGAAGACGGTGACCGAATTTTCTATGGCAGTTTCCGATGCGACCCTTTGTATAGACTGCACAACAATACGTTTAGCCTCTTTGCCGGCAGTCAGTTTGGCTTCCTCTATGGTATCGTTGATATAGGTCAGCGCTTGGACTTTAGCTTCTTCCTTCATCGATTCGAGCAGTATGTCGCGAGCTTCCGCAGCGGTAAGTCCGGCAATGGCTTCGAGTTTTTCGATGTGCTGTTTCCGTATTGTTTCGTATTCCTCAGTTTTTTTCTCGGCTTTCTCGATCTGTTGCGCAAGGTTTTCTTTCTGATTTTCCAGTTCTCTGGACTTTCTTTGATTTTCATTGATTTGCTGGTTCAGCGAGCTTTCCTTTTGTTTCAGCCTGTTTTCCGTTTGAGATATTTTTCCGTTTCGCTCATGAACGTAAGACTCGTGTTCCTTTTTCATGTCCAGAAATTTCTCCTTTGCTTCGAGTATCCGCTGCTGTTTTATGTTTTCTCCTTCAATCGTGGCGTGCTGTATTAGCTTTTCGCCCGATTTCCTTATTATGCCGCGCGTTATGAAATACGCAGCCGCAGCCGCTGCAATGGCGGCCAGAATTATTATAATTGTTTCCATCAATCTTTATTTAATGTTAATTTAATTCGCTAATTAAAAAAACCCGCACAATGCCTGCTGTTCGCGGGAACCCTGAAAAGACAGGGCGGAGCCTCCGGTTATAAACTATCTCGAACTTCCACCGGTCTGAACGACTCACCCCGAAGGGCTACAAGGCCTGTTCTAAATATTCCGAGTAAACTCCTTACGTTGTTTAATGTTGAGTTCCCCAAAGCGCAAGGCAATATGCGGGCTATGCTGTATTTATTCTATTCTATATTGTCCAAAGAACCTTGCCGTTCCAAATAGCTTCCGAGTTCGGAATCCAATCTTTCGACTTCGCGAAGCAGGGTCTTGTCGTTGTTGCGCCTGTTCGCTTTGATAAATTCGAGCGCGAAATGCAGTATGGTCAACAACATTTTGTCCTGCGGATGCGCGTTGGAATACTTTTCGTATCTTCCTATATGAGCGTTAATCATTTTCTCGGCTTTACGATAAAACTCCTCATCCTCCTCGGTCAGCCTGAACGAATATCGCCTCTCTGCTATCGTTATGTTAACCGGCCTTTTACCGTCGTCGTATATTGTCATCTATTTAAAAGAGCCATGCAATCGTCTATTTCCCGCACTATTTTACTTATCTTCTTTTTAGCTTCCTGTGCGCTTCCACCGACCGACTTGAATGATGTGGCGATTGTAAGTTTATGGTTCTTGAGTTTCAATTCCTTGATTTCCGCCTCCATTGCACTTATCCGTTCCCGCAATGTCTCTTTCTGTTTTCTTAATTCGGCAACCTTTCTCTTTTCACCTTCGTGAAGTTCAATCAATTGCTTTATCTTTCCCTTCAAGACGCCAACTATTTCAATTTCCCTGTCCATGTCTGCACAATTGCATTTCGGTGGCAAATGTAGAAAAAAAAATTGATGTCGCTATCCCCTGTCCGAATTTTTTTACCCCGATTATGCATATAGAATTAAGTTTTCAGACAGTTACAGACTGAAAAAATTCCGCCTCCCCTTTTATTTTTTCCCCGTTTTCGGTGAGAGAGAGGGCGCTTTTTCTATCTTTCGGCTAACCATCGCATAACAGTAGGCGCAAAGATGCCCGCAGTTGCCGTAGCTTCCAATATCCTTGCTCGCGATGCAGCCGCAGGCTTTTCGCTGTCCCCTGTCCTTGAGACTTGCCCGTTTCGGAGGATTGTCGAACGGCAGTTCCGGCGAGCGTTCGTCCGGAAGGCTGCCGCAGGAAAGAAAGTGAATCAGAACCGCGTCGTCGGGGAAAATTCGGCGCATCAGTTCGTCGTCGATGCAGCGATTGTGCCGTATGCCGTATTTTTCAAGGTCTGCGGATTCGGCGCAGGTCGCCAAATCGGGATTCCAGCCTTCCGCCCGCCATTGCGCCTTGATGTCGGCAAGAGCGCGAGCGAAACAGTCTATCGCCTCGTCGTCGGGTTCCGCGCTTTCGACATTGGCTGCCGAAAAAAGCGACGTTTTGCGAATCAGATTGCTTCGCACCCCGCGATAAGCCTTCACGTCGATGAAACTGAACACAAGTTTGTCGGTGTATCCCTTCAGCAGGCTGCCGATTCGCCGAATCCTGCCGGCAAGTTCGAGCATGTCGGTTTGGGGTGTAAGCATCAGCGGATCGAATCGCCAGATCACTTTTTCCTTTCCCACAGTGTCGGAAAGTTCGCGGAACGTGTCGATGCGTTCCCTCAGCGGCGGCAGATTCGGTTCCAGTCCTTCGCGTTCGTAGTCGTTCAGCGTAAACTGGAAGTAGTAGCCGATGCCGCGTTCGTCCATTTCCTTCAAATGCGGCATCAGCCGACGAGGGTTCTTGCTCCAGAACACCACGACCCGCGCATTCCGGAACGAAACGTAAGTTGCCCGCCGGTTGAAGGGATTGACGCGAACAGCATACGATTTCCTCAAACGTTCGACGAACCATTCCGGATGCATGGCGGGAATGTCGGTTGCACGACTTGCGGAGATAACGACCGGAGCCTGAGCCTCGACGATATCGCCCTCGTCGGTGCGTATATTTATTGTTTCATTCATGCTGCAAAGATATACAAGATAAAGACAATCAGCGGAAGTATCATAAAACATGGAAAAGACCCGTCGCGCTTCCGCGAAAATAAATTTGCAGGAAAACGAATCTTTTGTACCTTTGCGCCCGCTTGAATTGTTAGCTCAGTTGGTTCAGAGCACTGCCTTGACAGGGCAGGGGTCGCCGGTTCGAGTCCGGCACAGTTCACGTTCAATCAATTTTTTGATGTACGGATGAAAAATAACGCTTTATTCAAAGGAAAAAACGGAGAAAACTTTCTCCTCCCCTTCATACTCGTAACTACGCTCTTCGCCCTCTGGGGCTTTGCGAACGACCTCACCAATCCGATGGTGGCGGCTTTCAAAAACATTCTGCTGATAAGCAATTTTGAAAGCTCTCTCGTGCAGTTCGCCTTCTACGGCGGCTATTGTTTCATGGCGATTCCCGCCGCGCTCTTTATCCGCAAGTTCAGCTACAAACGCGGCATACTCGTGGGGCTGGGTCTCTATTCGGCCGGATGCCTGCTCTTCATTCCCGCCGGCAACGCAATGGCGTTCTGGGCCTTTCTCATCGCCTATTTCGTGATGACCTGCGGACTGTCGTTTCTCGAAACAACCTCGAATCCCTACATCCTCTCGCTCGGCCCCGACGCAAGCGCAACCCGACGCCTCAATTTCGCGCAGGCGTTCAACCCCATCGGCTCGCTCACCGGAATGTTCGTCGCAAAGGAGTTCATCCTCGCCCGACTGAACGCGGCAAGCGAAGAAGAGCGCAGAGCCATGTCGCCCGAAGCCCTTGCGCAAGTTCAACAGCAGGACCTCGACGTGGTGAGCGGACCATATCTTCTGCTGGGCGCAGTGGTTTTGTGTTTTTTCTTCCTTTTCCTGCTGTCGAGACTGCCCCGCGCGATGTCCGCCGACACCGGTTCGCTTTCGGTGGGCGGAACTGTCGGAAATCTTCTAAAGAACAAACGATACGTCTTCTCCGTCATCGCTCAGACCTTCTATGTGGGCGTACAGATAATGGTGTGGACATTCATCATTCAGTATGCCGGCGCCGAGCTGGGCATGAGAAAGGAAGACGCCCAGTTCTACAACATGATTGCAATGATATGTTTCGTTTCCAGCCGCTTCGTATGCACCTTCCTGCTGAAATACCTGAACCCCGGTTCTCTGCTCTTCGCGCTTGCCGCCGCCGGCGCGCTGCTGGTTGCAGTCGCGATTTTCGGCGGAGGAAATCCGGAAGCAGGCTCCCTGCTGGCGGCGAAACTCGAATCCGCAACCGGCTTCGCGGAAAAAACCGGCATTTATTTTCGCTCCCTGTTTCAAATACCCGGCATGGCGGGACTGATTGCGCTGATTGGCGTCTCCGCCTGCATGTCGCTGATGTTCCCCACTATCTACGGCATCGCGCTCAAAGGAATGGGCGACGAAGCCAAATTAGCTTCCGCCGGACTGATTCTCGCCATCGGCGGAGGATGCATCATGCCCCCGGCACAAGGCTGGCTGATCGACAAAGCCGTCTGGTTCGACGCTCTCTCGTCGGCGCGCTTTTCCTTCGTCCTGCCGCTGTTCTGCTTCCTCGTGATTACCGCCTTCGGATTGTGGGTCAGCAATAGCGAGAAAAAGTCGTTATAAAGGAATGCAGTTCCGCGTGAATCTGTCGGTGGTGGCGTGAATCCGTTGATCCTATCCCTGAAGGTACCGGTTTTGTAATAAGAAATCAGGTTCTGCTATTGTGCGGTTCTTCACCGCGTCGCGGTGTTTTTTACCGCAAGGGGCGCAGAGGCTTCGCAGAGGGCGCAAAGGCTTCGCGTCCTT
>JAITHX010000126.1 GCA_031279735.1 Prevotellaceae bacterium | reverse complement strand
AAGTTTTATCGTTAACGTAAGTCATTATGCCGCCTGCAAAAGTCGCCGTGCCGAGCGTGCCGTCTTTTATCCGCGTAACCGTTGCGGATGCAACATTTGCATCGTTGGCAAGTACGTCTTTCGTTTTCGTTTTACAGGCGAAAAGATAGAGATGGTCAGTGATTGCCACCGGATGCGTGGAATGTACCGTAATCCGCACTTTGGCGGTGGATATTGTGTTGTTGCATTTTATTGAGTATGTCAGCGAATCGTTGCCGAAGAATCCCGCCGCCGAAGTATATGTAAGCGTGTTGTCTGTTTCCATTACTGCCGAGCTGCCGGCGCTTGCCGGCGGGACAATAATATTAACGATTATGCTTGACGGATCACACTTTCCAAGATTGTCGTTGGCGAGAATATCAATATTAACGGAAATACCGCCATACGTCGAAGCTATGTCGTCAACCGCATGCAGCGAATCGGCAACAATTTCGGCAAGATTGCAGGTGTTGCCGGTCGAGGTGATAGTGTCGCCGACGTTTAACAGCGCGTATGCGATGTTGGCGATGATGCTGTCGTTAATATCATGAAACTGCGGAAGGTCTGTTACCGCAAGCTTGAACGAGAATACTGCCTGGGCGGGGGACGGATTCAAATTAAATACAGGCCATTTTATTACCTGTACCGTCTGTCCTCCGACGTTCATGTTATCGAGCGCTCCCGTTGCAGGCGAGGCGCTGTTGTCGACGTATGTGGTGTACAAAGGTATAGGGTCGAATACGGTAACATTTGAAAGCGTCGAGGCGGTCGGATTGCTCACGGTGATGGTGTATGTAATCGTATCGCCGAGTACGGCGCGCGTGGCGTTGCCCGGATTGTTTGAGACTGCCGTTTTTGTTACGTTCAGAAGTTTGAGATTAAGCATATAATCCTCCACTTCGCCGTCGTCGAGCGTATCGGCGGGCTGCGTTATTGCATCTGTCGAGAGCCGCAGCCGCAGGTAAGTTGTTCCGTGCAGAATCCTGCCCGCCGCGTTATCCCAGGTGAGCGTCTGCTGAGTGTTGCCGCTGTTTGCTGCTACGGTAATGGGCGTTGAGGCTTCGCCGGCGTCGAATACTCCGTTGCGGTTGAAATCTATCCAGCCTGTAAGATTTGCAGCCTGCATTTTGTTGTTTGTAACATTGAAAGTTGAGATCAGATGTCCCGAGCCGTTTAATGTGAAACCCGACTGATTGAGGTCGGTATATCCATTCGTTGACGTCAGCGTTAAGGCGTCGTCGTTGCCGGCGGCATCCGCATCGACCGAGTGAAAAGGAGAGGGTTGCACCTTTACCGTATCCCAGAGCGAACCCAGATACAGTTTGTCCGTCAGGTAATGAGCCGCCGTGTCGTAACTTGTGGGCGCGTCGCCAAAACTCATGAGATACCTCAGCCAGACTTTGCCCGTATAAAGCTCATCGATGCCGGTATTTTGAAACCGCACAGCCATAGTCAGCAAATTTTCGCCGGCAACAAGCGCCGAGGCGGGAAAGGACAGTGTATTCGTGGTACTGGTATTTTCCGTAACTCCCGTATATTCTACACCGTTAATCAGCCATTTAACGTATGTAAACGGATTTTCCACCGTGCGTTTTACAGTGAGGTTGTCGGAAGCGCCGAAGGTGTGGGTCGATTCGTCGGTTGCGCTGTAATGAGTATCGTTGTAAGGCGTTGTTTTTGTAGTAACGGTAAAGTAGCTTTGCAGGTTCAAATCGCCTCCGGCAGCTGCATAAATATAGGATTTGTCGTATGCATACCCTTCAATCATGGCTATAAGTCCGTTCTGATTGGACACCTCAATCAGATTTTCACCCGCAGCCATACTGTAACGTCCTGCTTTCCATCCGGGAATACCGGCTGAAGTCTGCGTATTTGTAAATGCTTTTGCCGCACCTTCGACTGAAAATGTTGTCAGGTCAAAATCCTGTTCGCGGGTCAGTACCGTAACCCAGGTAGTCCAGTTGGTCAGCCTTGCCAGTTTTGCATTTTTTACCCTTTGTGCAGAAGGATTCACCCACATCATTGACGGATTATCGTCGCCTGTGGTGTATTGGGCTACGGCAACCGGCACATCGGAGGTAATCCGCGTCAGGTCATTAAACTGAAATTCATAATATCCGTCAGCGGGAACAGAAACAGTCTGTTCAGCTCCTGTGCCTGTCTTTATACGTATATTGACGGCTGTGTTTTCGTTGGAAACTACACGGCAATTGTTCTCCTCGCTTCCAAGCCGTACCAGAATATATTCCTTACCCCAGGTTGAAACAGGCCACATTTGTTCAAAGATGACGTCTTCAGCGTTTGAAAGATGTTCCGAACCTGTTACACCCGAAATGACAGCAACCGGCTTGTTTGCGGTCAACTTTATACCGGTCAGGTCAACGATTCCGAAATGTTCATATACGCTTCCGGCAGTTGCCAGCGTTGCAACATGTATGCCGTCCAGATACACATCTGTCTGCGGCTGAGTTGCAATTACTCTGACTTCATTAAAATCCTGGAATATGAGGGTTCTTTCATATTGAAACAGGCGATATTCCGTACCCAGACTTGTTACAGGCAATATGGCAGTAGCGTCTGCCGAAGGAAGCGAAATATAGTCGCCAAGTACGCCTGCATACGCTACGATATCAACGTCGGATGTGATTTTCAGCGAAGAGGTCATGTAGTTTGCCAGAGGCAGGTCAACCGTCAATTGAACTCCGTCAGTTACATTATAGCTTGCAGCATCAACGATAACTGTGCCGGTACCGTACGGGAAAATGACAATTTTTATCTGGTCAGTATCCAAGTCCAGGTTGCCCCATATTGCGAAATAAAATTCACGTCCTATCAGTGCATTGTTTTGGGCACGCGCGCTGTTGGAGAAAAGGCTCGTCGCCATCAGGAGCAGTCCTGCAAGAATGACAGGTATTTTATTTTTTGTCTTCATCAGGGATATCTTCATGTGTGAAAATGTTTTGCAGAGTTATATTTGTTTGTACTGATATGTCTATTTCATACTGTAATTTAGTGTCTATTCGTATTCTTTACTTTAATTATTACATTGGATTCCTCAAAAAATCAAAGGCAAAAGTAATCACATTTGCAATTATGTGAAGGCTTATATTGCATGAATCGGGGCGACTTAACATATATTAACACATTTTAACAGTAGCGGGCAGTGAGTCCCCCAGCCTCATTCCGGGCAGTATTGAGTATAGTAACGGACAAGGCAGTAGAGACGCACGACGTGCGTCTTCATATCGGGCAGATGTTTACCGAGAGACACACGCCGTGCGTTTCTACGGCGTCCAATCATAACACGTCCGATGTAGAGACGTAGCCATGCTGCGTCTCTACATTTTCAATTTTCAATTTCGTCCGTATCCGGCGTAACGGGATGACGTCTGCCCGTACGCTGTGCCAGCACATCTGAATAATGTTTCAGGAAGGCATTCCATTCGTTCACAAAATCCGTAAAGGGCTGCACCTCGCCATTGAGTGTCATTGTGGCTTCGATACGCGCCACCATTTTGTAGTACACCTCCTGCAAATCGCTACGCACCTCCTTCATGCGCAGTTTCGAGCGCGAGGCAACCTCCGTGTTGCGGTCTTTGACAAGGGCTTCGTAAGCGTCGTTGTCGGCGGCGAGTTTGTTTGCCCAGTCCCGCAGTCCGAGAACGTCAACCGGAAGTTCCGTTTCGGGCGCTCCCCTGTCAAATTCTTCCAGAAGGTTGTGGATTCCGGCTGTTTCCTCGTTGAACGCTTTATGAGCAAGATTACCGAAATGATCAAAAATGATGATCAACTTCTCGGCGGCGGCACGTTTAGCGGGATCGAAGTGATTGCGGGCTGATTTTACCGCATCTACAAAGCCGCGAAAGGTATGGTCGCGCACATGATCGGCTTCAATCATCAATGCGGTATCCGCGCTTTTACGGATAATTTCGAGCGCAGTATCGGCGTCGGCATAGAGCAGGAGAAACGTCGCCCACAGTTCGGCGATGTTAAGCTCGTCGGCGTTGTACTTCAACACCAGGTCGCGAAATTCGGTGAACAGTTGAAACCATTCTTCGTTACGCAGTCTGCGAAAATCCAATCTTAAAATTTTCATCTTTAAAATATTTTTAATAATTAATAATTATGTTATTTAAAATCTTAAACTGCTTATAACACGGTTTCCGCACTCCCTGAAAGTACCGCGAAGCCCTTCGTGACGGTTTCCGCACTCCCTGAAAGTACTGCGAAGCCCTGCGTGACGGTTTCCGCACTTCCTGAAAGTACCGCGAAGCCCTTCGTGACGGTTTCCGCACTCCCGGAAAGTACCGCGAAGCCCTTCGTGACGGTTTCCGCACTTCCGGAAAGTACCGCGAAGCCCTTCGTGACGGTTTCCGCACTTCCGGAAAGTACCGCGAAGACCTGCGCGACGGTTTCCGCACTTCCGGAAAGTACCGCGAAGACCTGCGCGACGGTTTCGGCACGTGCCGACAGAGGTTCGCACACCTTCGTGACGGTTTCGGCACGTGCCGACGGCGAGCGGCGATGTGCCGTTTGCGAATCACATAGACATGTATGTACTCTATCCGTCATGTTTTATCCTTTTTTATTCGTAGAAAGTGCAAAGATAGGAATAAAAAATAAATAAGCTGTAACAGCACATTCGGGGCTAAATCTTTTTTTGAGGCGCTATTCGCCCGAAGGGCGTAATTTTCATAACCGCAGGCGAGCGAAGCGTTGCCTGCGGTTTGCGCAGACTCAGCGGCACGGATTGCAAATCCGCGCCAGCGGGGTGTAATAAATAACAGTAGTGAGTAGTGAGACCATCTACTCACTACTCACTACCCACTTGTATCGTGTTAGTTTACCTTGAACTTTTGATTGCCGGTTGCGAAGAAATCTACTATTTGACTTGCGGCGGCTAAACCTGCATTGACATTGGCTTCGGCGGTTTCTGCTCCCATCTTTTTCGGCGTCGAAAAGTAACGGGCGCCGAATGCCTTAAATTCTGCATCGGCGTCGGGCAAAATGTCGGTAGCATATTTCAGGTCGGCGCGTTCAGACATCAGTTTTAT
>JAITHX010000114.1 GCA_031279735.1 Prevotellaceae bacterium | reverse complement strand
ATCGCGCCCCTACATATCCCGCAATTTTAACACGACAGCGATTTACTTTAACTCGGTAGCCGCAAGGTTCAACGCCGAAACGCGGGAACAGCGCTTGCAGGGCGATTAAATCAGTGTTTGAACGGCGGTTAAACGGCGGGACAGGGCGGGGGCAAGCCCCGCCCCTACGCATTCCCCGACGTCCGACAGGCACTAACCGCTAAACACTAAACGCTAAACGATTAGTTTCTGCCTAATGGATGTGTTAGAAATAACTTAGCACACAGATGACGCGGATTTAACGGATTTAACGGATTTAAATCTGTGTCATCTGTGTCATCTGTCACATCTGTGTGCTAAAAAACCGAACGGCATCCTTTATAAATTATTTCTAACACATCCCTAATTTGATCAAATTTAACCCCGCAAAAGTATAATCGCGCAACATAAATTCTATGATTACGGGGTGCAAAACCTTTCCGTATGAATTTTAATCGCCGGCAATTCAATGATTTAAAAAATAATTGAAAATAAATTTTGCATATTTGGAAAACGTGTTTACCTTTGCACCGCTTTTAGACAACAGGGCCTATAGCTCAGCCGGTTCAGAGCACCTGCCTTACAAGCAGGGGGTCATAGGTTCGAATCCTATTGGGCCCACAAAAACATAAGCAGTTAAGAAACATCTTGACTGCTTTTTTGTTGTACGGTGGTAAACACGATTTTATTATATGATTTCTTAAAAATAAATGTCAAATGAAAACGGACGACAGAATATTTGAACTGATAAGAGAAGAACGCGAACGTCAGATTTCGGGAATAGAACTGATTGCTTCGGAAAACTTTGTAAGCGAACAAGTGCTCGAAGCCATGGGGTCGGTTTTGACCAATAAATACGCCGAAGGGTATCCGGGCGCAAGATATTACGGCGGATGCGAGGTGGTTGACAAAACCGAGCAGCTGGCAATCGATCGCTTGTGCCAACTGTTCGACGCGAAATATGCAAACGTGCAGCCTCATTCGGGCGCGCAGGCGAACATGGCGGCGTTCATGGCCTGCATGGAACCGGGCGACACGTTTATGGGACTGGACTTGTCGCACGGAGGTCACTTGACCCACGGCTCGGCGGTCAATGTTTCGGGAATGTGGTTCAAGGCGGTTTCCTACGGAGTAAGCGAATCGGGTTTCGTGGATTACGACGAAATGGAAAAAAAGGCGATCGAACACAAGCCGAAACTGATAGTCGGCGGAGCTTCGGCTTACTCCCGCGAATGGGACTATGCGCGAATGAGACATATCGCCGACAAAATCGGAGCTTTGCTGATGATAGACATGGCGCATCCCGCCGGACTTATCGCCGCCGGACTGCTGGACAATCCGGTGAAACACGCTCACGTCGTTACTTCCACTACCCACAAGACGCTCCGAGGCCCCAGAGGCGGAGTGATTCTCATGGGCGAAGATTTCGACAATCCCAAAGGACTGAAAACGCCGAAAGGACAAGTGAAACCCATGTCTCAGGCATTAAATTCGGCAGTATTTCCGGGCATACAGGGAGGACCGCTGGAACACGTCATCGCCGCCAAAGCCGTCTCGTTCTACGAGGCGCTTCAACCCGAATACAAACAATATCAGCTCCAAGTGAAGAAAAACGCCGAAACTATGGCGGCAGCGCTGACGAGCAAAGGCTACAAGGTGGTCTCCGATGGCACCGACAATCATCTCATGCTCGTTGATTTGCGTTCCAAATTTCCGAACATGACGGGCAAGCAGGCCGAAAACGCGCTTGTCGCCGCCGACATTACCGCCAACAAGAACATGGTTCCGTTCGACAGCCGTTCTCCGTTTCAGACTTCGGGCTTGCGATTCGGCACTCCGGCAGTCACAACAAGGGGTCTAAAAGAGCGGGAAATGTCGATAATAGTCGATTTTATAGATGAAATTTTGACGGGCAACGAAAATAAAAACATCGCGTATGATGTTAAACGCAAGGTAAATGAAATGATGAAACCATTAAATATTCATGCTTGGTAAAAAAAATTGCACGTGCAATTAAAAAAATTTTATACCTTTGCACTTTGAGTTAAGGCTCGTAAAAATTGAGTCAATGATCTAACGAACGTGTTTAGGATTCGGAGAGGCATCTTCCATGAGAAACTTCTCATATTTTGTTTCAACCCTATTTTTATTTTCTCCTGATGCCTCTCTTCTTTTATCCTTCCTTTCTATTGCTTTTTTCCAGAATTTCAATCAAATAAAAGAGAGAACAAGTTAAAAAACCTGTTCCCTCTCCCTAACCTAAAACTTAACCCATGAAGAAGTTAAACATTTTGTTTAACGATGCAAAAGTAATACGTTTTTTTCTATTCTCCAAATAAAAAAATGAATTTTTTATTTTTTTCTCATAAAATATGGTAATTATTCACTTCGACAAGCTCTCTTGCGTGTCTGTAAACGCTTCTTTTACAGCATTCAAAATGTTTTATACCCAAAGAAAGATTTTGCAGAATATTTTTACAAAAAAGTCGAATTTTAGTAAAAAAAACATACACGGATTCCGGAAAATCGCCGCACGGGCGGTCGAATAAATGACTTATAAGTTATTTATTCGACCCCCCTAAACCAGCAATCCCAGTGCGGAAGCATACTTGACGGCTTCCATTGAATTGCAGGCTCCGAGTTTTTCCAGAATACGCTGTCGATGAGTATTAACGGTATGGACGCTGATAAAAAGCCGTTCCGATATTTCTTTGCTCGGCAGTCCGTTGCCGACCATTTGCAGGATTTCCGTTTCGCGCGGCGACAGCACGACATTCTCATTGCCGGAAAGCTCCCGCAGCGACAGCAGCATATTGTTTTTCAGGCTCAATACACAGCCTTTTACTTGTTTGAACGCGCTCTGGTCGGGCGACAGGTCGAGAACGCTCAACGCCAGCCGCGCATTGCCGGATTTGTCCATTTCCAAAATGGACTGCTGCTCTATGACCCTGACATACTCGCCGGAAGCGTTGCCTATCCGGTATTCGCAGATAAATTTGTAATCCCTGATATTTTTCCTGCAAACGGCATGTTTAATTGCCGTAATTGCATTTCGGATCAACAGTTGCAGATCGTCGGGATGTATTTTTTCATGCATCCCCTCAATATCCGCATCCTGTCCGAACAGGTCAAAAAAATTGCCGGAAGCAAACACATGCTTTCTGGCGCGTATGTCAAAGACGGTGATTACGCTGCCGGACACCTGCGCCAACATGCTCAACATCGGCTTGTGCTGCCGTTCCAGCAGCATATAGTCAGAATCGGCCTCCTCAAAAGCCAGCAGGGAGAGATTCCTCTCATATTCTTTCCGTAACTCGTCGTCCATTGTATATTGCGTTTAAAAATAATGATAAATCAGTATTGCGCCTGTTTCGTATTCCCAATACTTTTGCGACCGCAAATATAAGCGATATTATTATAAAAATTACAAGAAACGATATTATGATTACAAGAAATGTGATTATCCTTTTTTTAAACATCCTGTCCGTCAACATGCTTTTCGGACAGCTCACTCAGAACGTCAGAGGCGTCGTGCGGGACAAATCGTCCGGAGCGCCGCTCGAACATGCAACTGTTGCGATTATCGGCACGCAGCCGCTGATGGGAGCGACTGCCGACAGTCTCGGACAATTCCTCGTCCGGAATGTGCCGCTCGGACGATACGACATTCAGGCAGGCTTTGCGGGATACGAGCCTCTTGTCGTGAAGGAAGTCCTGCTTTCGGCGTCGAAGGAAACCTGCTTTGAAATTCTGATGACCGAGAAGCTAAACGCGCTGGACGAGATAGTGATTACTCCCGCCGTCAACAAGTCGCAGCCTCTGAACGCGATGGCTTTGGGCAGCGCACGGATGTTCAGTGTGGAAGAAACAGGACGCTATGCCGGAGGATTCGACGATCCCGCCCGTCTTGCCTCTGCCTTCGCCGGAGTGACGGGCAGCATCGGAAACAACGGGATTGTTGTCCGGGGCAATTCGCCCAAATTCCTTCAATGGAGGCTGGAAGGCGCGGAGATACCCAACCCCAATCATTTTGCCGAAGTTACAGCTTTCGGCGGAGGCGCTTTGACGGCTTTCAGCAGTCATCTGCTCGGCAATTCCGATTTCTTCACCGGCGCTTTTCCCGCCGAGTACGGCAATGCGCTGTCGGGAGTGTTCGACATGAATTTGCGCAGCGGAAACAGCCGTAAAAGAGAAAGCGCCTTTCAGTTTGGCGCTGTCGGCATCGACTTTGCCTCCGAAGGTCCGTTCAGCAGAGAGAGCAATTCGTCCTATATTTTCAACTACCGTTATTCGACGCTGGCTCTGCTGGCTTCGATACTGCCGAAAAATGCCGGCGGGGTTCGTTATCAGGATTTTTCCTTCAAACTAAACTTCCCGACCCGACGCGCGGGCGTTTTTTCCGTCTGGGGGATCGGACTGATCGACCGATCGGGACAGGAGGCGAAAACCGACAGCCTGCAATGGACTTATACTGCCGACAGAGACAGAGCGGTACAAAAACAGTACACGGCCGCATTCGGCGTCAGCCATTCCATTCCCGTCCGAAACGGCGCCCGCCTGAAAACTTCGCTGGCGGCAACGGTTAACAGCCTTGAGTTTATCACCGACCGGACGGACGGCAATCTTCAGTTCCGTCCCGAAAGCACTGTCGGAAATACCGGCTGGAACTTTATCCTTTCGTCTTTCCTCAATAAGAAATTCAGCGCGCGGCATACCAACCGTACAGGCATCCGAATAACCGGAATGAAATATGATCTGCTGCTTCAAAACGCCGACGCCCAAGGGCTTCAAACATTAACCGACGAATCGGGAACAAGCGCGCTTCTCTCGGCCTGGTCAAGCTCCATGTTTAACCTGTCGGATAAATGGACGTTGAACATCGGACTGAACACCCTTCTGTTCAGCCTCAACAACCGCTTCGCGGCAGAGCCTCGCGCCGGAGTGCGATGGAAATTCATGCCCGGTCACTCCGTCGGTCTGTCGTACGGTCTGCACAGCCGTCTCGAAATGCTCTACTATTATTTCACGAAGTCGGCAGACGGCAAAATGCCGAACAGGAATATGGATTTCACGCGCGCTCATCATTTAGCGGCTTCCTACAGCTGGAATATTTCCGGCGATTATCGCCTGCTGGCGGAACCTTACGTGCAACGGCTATTCAGCGTGCCGGTTGTAGCGGGCAGTTCGTTTTCCTTCATCAATCTGCAGCGCGACTGGTTTGTTGCCGACCGTCTGGAAAACGCCGGAAAAGGATTCAACTGCGGTCTGGATGTTACGTTTGAGAAATACATGTCGCAGGGTTATTATTACATGCTTACGGCTTCGCTGTTCGATTCGCGCTACATGGGCGGCGACAGGGTATGGCGCAGTACCCGCTACAACCGCAGCTATGTATTCAACCTGCTGGCGGGAAAAGAATGGCTGACGGGACGAAGAAGGCAAAATCCGTTCAGCGCCAGCATACGTTTGTCGTATCAGGGAGGCGACAGACATTCGCCGGTCAGCCTGAAGGCATCGCAAGAGGCAAAAGAAATCGTTTACGACGAAAGCCGCGCTTTTTCCGAACAGCATCCCCCGTCGTTTCTGTGCCATTTTACGGTTAGCTACAAAATAAACCGGCAAAATTTATCGCATGAATTTTCCCTGAAAGCAATCAACGCCACCATGAACAAAGAATATCTCGGATATAGGTACAATCTCAAAACACGGCAGGCAGATTTGGAGCATGAGTTTATTATGATTCCAAATGTCAGCTATAAAATAGAATTTTAGGGATGTGTTAGAAATAACTTATGGTTCTACCGTGAATTGTGTGGAAAAGTCATAAAAACCCTTATTTTTCAAAGTGTCTTTAGTAGCCTCCGGACAGCATATATTCACACTTGTTCCCTTATTAAGGGATTGTGCGGTTATTCACCGCGTCGCGGTGTTTTTATAAAGCAAGGGACGCAAAGGCGTCGCAAGGGGCGCAGAGGCTTCGCGTCCTTTGCGCAAGGTTGCCGGAGGCTGCGGGTCAAGCCCTCAAGACCCGTAACCGCGCGCCCTTCGCAAAGGACGCGAAGCCCTTGCGCCCTTTGCGCCCCTTGCGTTATAAAAACACCGCAACGCGGTGAAAAAACACGCAAACTTTTTCCACACAATTCCCAGTAGAACCGCTAAATTAGAATAAGGGTATGGGTACAGACGGAAACAGAATCCCTCCCGTCAGGCGAAGCACCCTATACCCTATACCCTATACCCTATACCCCAGCCCTTTACCGTATTTTCAGCGTAACCACCGTAATCACCGCAAGAAGAATGGCTATAATCCAGAAGCGTACCGTTATCTTGGATTCGGGCAGAGGATGCAGCGGCTTCTGAATGACAGCGTCGATACCGTTGTTGCCGCGTTTCTGGAAATGATGGTGGAACGGCGTCATTTTGAATACACGTTTCCCGACGCCTGTCCGCCTGCGGGTGAATTTGAACCAGTAAACCTGAATTATCACCGAAAGACTCTCGACGAGGAAGATGCCGCACAGTATGGGAATGAGCAACTCCTTGCGTATGATGATGGCGAACACCGCTATGATGCCTCCGAGCGCCAGACTGCCCGTGTCGCCCATA
Organism: Prevotellaceae bacterium; assembly: GCA_031279735.1. Classification (GTDB taxonomy): domain Bacteria; phylum Bacteroidota; class Bacteroidia; order Bacteroidales; family UBA932; genus JAIRLF01. The sequence goes on along the minus strand of JAITHX010000114.1, from coordinate 4,931 downwards.
AACACTTGCGCCGGATACGAATTGTACCACAAGAATCCCACCAGCGCGCCGATGAACGCCGAGATGAACACCACGAGTTCGCCGGTCGAAGGAATGTACATGATGTTGAGATAGTCCGCGTAGATGATGTTGCCCGACAGATAGGCGAATATGCCCAGCGTGGTGCCGATGATTATCGACGTGCCGGTGAGCAGTCCGTCGAGCCCGTCGGTGAGATTCGCTCCGTTCGACACGGCGGTAATTATGAATATCGTGGCAAGAACGAAAATCACCCAGCCTCCGGCGTTTCTCGCCCTGCCGTTGCAGGGCATCAGCTGCGCATAGTCGAACTCGTTGTTTTTCAGAAACGGAATAGTGGTCAGGGTCGATTTCGATTCCTTGGTCCATATCTTCTGATTGCCGACTACGGTAAGCTGAGAGCCTGATGTTCCGGGAGGAACCTTTTCGCGCAGAACCACTCCGTCGTTGAGATACAGGGTGCAGCCCACGATGATGCCCAGTCCTATCTGTCCCGCGATTTTGAACTTCCCGCTGAGACCCTTCTTGTTCTTCCTGAACACCTTGATGTAGTCGTCGAGCGCGCCTATGCTCCCAAGCCAAACGGTTGACGTGAGCATCAGCAGCATATACACGTTGTCGAGCCGCGCAAACAGAAGCGACGGCACCAGTATTGACAGCAGAACGATGATCCCTCCCATAGTGGGAGTTCCCTTCTTCTGCATTTGACCTTCGAGACCCAAGTCCCGTATTTCGTCGCCTATCTGCTTGCGCCGCAACATGCCGATTATCTTCTTGCCCACGAACAGCGCGAACGACAGCGAGAAAATCATCGCGAGACCGGCACGAAACGAAATGAAATTGAACATCCCAGCTCCGGGAATGTCGAAAAACTGCCTTAAATAACTTACTATGTGATACAGCATATCCTTACTTTAGCTTTTGACGCAACTCCGTTTCGAGAGGCATTTTGCGGGCGCGGGCAAAAAGCTCTACGGCTTTGAACCAGTCCTCGTCGGATGCGAATTTCCACCTGCTCCATCCTCCGCCGAACCAATAGGTGAAATATTCGTTTGTTTCGTAGGGCGCAAGAAGCAGCAAATGATTGTCCTCCTCAACAATGCGCGCTCCGTCCGCAGGCGCGCAAACGGCAGCGTAGCTTCTGCCCTGCGGCACGCCGGCGTCGGACACGGCGTCTTCGGCATAAGCCGCAAATCCGTTGCCGGCATCGGAGAAGCGAACGCCCTTTCCATTGTGCAGAACTATGCCGGCAGCAAGGCGAAACGAACCCTTCAAGCCTTCGTAACGCACTATGGCTTTGTTGAGCGGACTGCCCGCGTCGCAGGTTGTTTCAACGGTTTGCCGGTAGCGCCGTCCGTCTATTTCAACCGAATCGTAGGCGAGGACGAACACCGAGCGCAACGGTCCGTTTTCCCTGATTTCGTATCCCGTGTAATGGTCGCCTATCCAAAGTCGCGAAGTGTAGGGCGCGATGCCGCCGGCGCCAAGAGTATGTCCCACGCCGTAGCAGTCGAGTCCAAGGCCGCGGTTCACGTGATACGAAAGCCCGCGTTCGAGTTCGTCGGCATAGAATTTATCCACTATCAGACTGTCGGTGCATTTCAGCCACAAATCCACTCCGTTGCTCGGATTCTCCTTCGCCAGCGCAGGTCCGTACATGCGATAGGCGGCTAAATCGTTTTCCCATGCGAAATCGTCCTTGCGTTCAGGCACGTGACGAGCGCGGGTTTTCGCAGGCACGGGAGCGGGCGCGCCTCTCCCGAACCGATACGCCGCCGACGAACGCGCCCGCAAGCTGACCTGAAATATCAGCGTCCGTCCTCCGTCAACAACTTGATAGGGAATCTCCGCGCCCTTGTCGTCGGCGAGAATGCGAGCGCCGGAAACAAAATCCGGATCAAGTTCGCGCAGATTTATTTCGACCGTCTCGCCGATTCTGTCGAAATCGCTCGTATTGCGCACTATTATTTCCGGCGACCTCGTAGAGCAACAACTCGCGCCGAGAACGACAGCCGCCGCGAGGCAGAACTTAAAGAACGATTTAAAGAACGGCTTAAAAAACGGTTTCGAGAACAGCTTAAAAATCACTGCGAGCATCTCATTTCGGTTGTTTGCCAATGTATGCGAGTATTCCGCCGTCAACGTAGAGAATATGTCCGTTGACGAAATCCGAAGCCGACGAAGCGAGAAACACGGCGCTGCCTTTCAGGTCGTCGGTAGTGCCCCAGCGTCCCGCCGGAGTTTTGGACACTATATAGTCGTTGAAAGGATGTCCGTTTTCGCGAAGAGGAGCGGTTTGCGGAGTAGCGATATATCCCGGACCGATGGCGTTGACCTGAATGTTGTACTGCGCCCATTCGCAGGCGAGATTTCGGGTCAGCATCTTCAGTCCGCCCTTAGCCGAAGCGTAAGCCGAGACCGTTTCGCGTCCGAGTTCGCTCATCATCGAGCAGATATTGATGATTTTGCCGCCGCCGCGCGCAATCATTCCCGAAGCAACGGCTTTGGCGGCGATGAAAGCGCCCGTCAAATCCACGTCGATGACGCGGCGGAAATCCTCGACCGACATCTCCAGCGCGGGAATGCGCTTGATTATGCCCGCATTGTTGACGAGTATGTCTATGCCGCCGAGCGTGCTTTCGATTCGGGCAACCATGCCGCGCACATCCGCTTCGTCGGTCACATCGCACAGATAGCCCTGCGCCTCTATTCCTGCTTCGCGATAAGCCGTTTCGCCCTCGCGAAGCGACTCCGGCGAAGAAACATTGTAGGCGATTTTCGCCCCAGCCCCGGCAAGCGCCTCCGCGATGCCGAACCCTATTCCGCGGGACGCTCCGGTTATCAGAGCAGTTTTCCCTTCAAGTGAAAATACGTTCATTTCTTAATGAATGATGAATTATAAATAATGAATAATGAATGATAACGTGATTCAATTATGAACAGATGCCGCATAACATCTGCTATGAACTATGAATCATGAGTTATGAATTATGAATTGTCCCCATGTCCGTGAATCTCTCCTTTTTTCCGCATGGCAATTCATAATTCATAATTCATAATTCATAATTATCTAAGTTTATCCGGTGAAAAAACATCCATATCGTCGTAATCGAGATTTTCTCCGCACATTGCCCAGATAAACGAATAGTTGCTGGTTCCGGCGGCGCAGTGTATCGACCACGACGGCGAGACGATAGCCTGCTTGTCGCCCATAAAGACATGTCGAGTCTCGTTCGGTTCGCCCATGAAATGACACACTGTTTGCGAAACCGGCACGCGGAAATAGAAATATGCCTCCATGCGTCGCGAGTGAGTGTGCGGAGGCATAGTGTTCCACACGCTGCCGGGCTGGAGTTCGGTAAGCCCCATCTGCAACTGACAGCAGGGAAGAATCTCGTGGAGGATAAGCTGATTGAGAGTTCGCTCGTTGCTTGTGTCCCGCGCGCCGAGACTGCGAGTTCTCCGCATGTCGGCGGTGATTTTGAGCGAAGGATACGCCGCGTGAGCCGGAGCGGAAGCAAAATAAAACAGAGCGCCACAAGAAGGATTCCTCGATCCGAAAACCACTTCCCGCGCCCCGCGCCCCGCGTAGAGAGCTTCGCGATAGTCCATATCGTAACGCTGCCCGTCGATAGTCACAAAACCTTCGCCTTCAATACACACGATGCCGAGTTCGCGGCGTTCGCAAAAAAATTCGGAGCGAATTTGCGCCGGAGCCTCAAGCGGCAGATTCTCGGCAACGGGCGCCGCGCCGCCGATAATCAGCCTGTCGTTATGCGAATAAAGCATAATTATTTCGTCGGGCGCGAAAAGTTTTTCGACCAGAAACTCCTTTCTCAGTCGCGATGTGTCGTAAGTCCTTACATCGTCGGGGTGCGTGCCCCATCTTTCAGTTATTGTTGTCTTCATTACAATGCTAAAAATTCGCGCAAAAGTAAACAAATAATCGTCAATTACGAACTTTAATTAATTATGAATTATAAATTATGAATTATGAATTGCCTGACGGACGCAGGTAGAATTATGAACCGCCCGACTTTCCGTCAGGCAATTCGTAATTCATAATTTATAATTCAGGTTCTACCGGAAATTGCGTGGAAAAAGTTTGCGTGTTTTTTTACCGCGTTGCGGTGTTTTTTGTAACGCAGGGGGTACAAAGGCTTCGCAAAGGGCGCAAGGGCTTCGCGTCCTTTGCGAAGATTTTTGAGACGCAGCATGCCACGTCTCTACAAACAGCGGGCGCACCGAATAGCAGAGATATGGCATATATACTGTGGTTATGTCGTTTGTAGAAACGTGGCATGCCGCGTCTCAATGCCGCGTCTCAATGCCGCGCTTTCATGCCGCGCTTTCTATTTTCAACTCACGATTTTAACGCGACGGAAGTATAGCGGGCAGGCGCGGCTTCGGTTCGGTCGATTTCTGTCGACTTCGGTCGACTGAAATCGACAGAAATCGACAGAACCGAAGCCGCCGCAAAGACGCGCCATGCCGCGTCTCCATGCCGCGTTTTCTATTTTCAACTCGCGATTTTAACGCGACGGAAGTATAAATAAGATTCAAAAGATTTGCGGGATTCTGCGGCGGCAGGCATCGGACAGACACGACTGTTTACGGGTGCAGAATCCTGCAAATCTTATGAAAATCCCGGTTCAGACAAAAAATATAGCCGTCGTCGGTTGAGGTTGGGGTTGGGTCGGTTCAGTCGGGTCTGGACGTTTTCGGACGACCGAAATCGACCAGCCCCGACTGACAACAACCAGCGACAGCGATACCCCATATCCCCAATAACCGGCGAAGCCTTCGTGTTTCTTCGTGCCTTCTTCGTGTTTCTTCGTGTCATAATATTTTTGTTGCATGTTTATTACACGAAGAAACACGAAGAAGGCGCGAAGAAACACGAAGGCTTCGCC
>JAITHX010000242.1 GCA_031279735.1 Prevotellaceae bacterium | reverse complement strand
CTGAGACCAAGCTCGCCTCCGAGCTTCGCGCTCTGTATGTCTTCCGAATAGAGCGTAGCCAGAGTGCGGAATTTCTCTCCGTCGATTATCCTTCGCCGTATTTCCAGCAAGCGTTCCTTCACTTCGATGACTGCCTGTTCGGAATTGGGTTTCTTGACTATTTCGTAGAGCATATATTGGTCGGGGATAACGGGCAGACTGTCCTTGTCGATGGATTTGAAGAAGTCGCTCACTTCGCCCGGCGTCACCTTCACCTTTCGTCTGATGGTGCCGGTCATGGCTTGGGCGTATGACTGTTCGGTCTGGAAGTCTATGAGTTCCTCGCGCAGCTGTTCGACGGTTTTGTTGTAGTACGATTCGAGGATTTCCTTGCTGCCCACCTTGGCTATGTCGCCCGCTATTTTGCGGTCGATCATGTGGCCTATGTTTTCGGCTTCTCCGCCGAGGCTGTCGAGCTTGGCTTGAGCCACAAGGAGTTTTTGTTCCATCAGCATTTTCAGTATTTCGCATTTGGGGTTCTCGTCGGGCAATTGACCCTGCATTTGCATGTCCTTGTAGAGCATGTCTATATCCGATTCGAGTATAGCTTCGTTGCCTATCACGGCATTCACTTTGTCGAGCGAGACAGGCGAGATTTGAGCGTTCAGTCCGGACGATGCCGAAAGGAACAGAAGAACGACCGTAATTTTTTTTGTCATAATCATTTTATTCTTTGGTTATGTTGATTTTCACTTGATTTTTTTCTATGGCGTCGTTGTATATCGCGTTTTCCATGCGGTTTAGCAGTTCCGTTCTTCGGCGGTTGAGAATGATGTTTCTGATTCCAGACTTCACGTGTTCGAGAGGCGCCACCTCGTCCTTCATGGATATTTCGTTGGCTTTAAGAAAATAGGTGTACTTTTCGTCGCTGTCCTCCACATATTTCATTCGTATGATTCGATTTTCGTAGGCGTCGGCGGTGCCGGGCAGCAGGATGCACACGTCGTTGAAATCCATCCACTGCGCGCCGAACGAAGTGTATATTTCCGCGCCCTGAAGCGCAATGCCGCGAAGTTCTTCGAGCGCCTTTTCGCTGTTCGAGCGATAGAGGCTTCTCACCTTGTCTATTTCTCGAAAGCTGTTCGGCACTTTCAGAAAAAGAGCCTTGACGATAAGTCCGGTAAGTTTGAAATTGTCGGGATTCTCGCGATAGAACTTTTCTATTTCGGACTGGCTCACCGCCGTGTCCATTTTTTCGGCGAGATATTTCTGTTCGTATTTGTAGATCAGCAGGGAAGTACGGTAGTTGTCGAGTTCGTCGCTCAGGTCTTTTTCCTTTTCCGAAAGATTCCTTTCCGCCTGCCGCAGCACCACCTGATTTTTAGCCCAGCGATTCACGTAGTTGTTCAGCGCCATGATGCTGTCGTGCTCCGACAGTCCGTGAATGTAGTCCTCTATTTCCGAGAGATGGAGTTTTCGGTAGCCCACTTCGGCAATAGGCCGTTCCGTTTTCGCCGCTTTGCCGTTGCAGCCGCAGAAAAGAAGCGGCAGGGTCAAGAATCCCGCCACCCCCAGCAATCCCCAGAAACATGTAATTTTTTCCGTCATCAACATTTTTTTTCGTGCTTCTTTGACCGGAAACGTGCGGTACGGTTTAATTCTGTTCATTAATTTTGAATTTCAGATAGGTGATGGGTATGCCGCGCGAGGCGAATTGCATTTCGTAGAACGTTCGGATAGCCTGCATCTCGTCGTCGGGGCATTGGGTTCGGATGTCCGTGCAGGCGTGCAGAAGCTCGAAACCGTTAGCGCGGGCAATTTCGGCGGTGTAGTCGTGCAGCATGCGGCTGTCGGTCTTGAGATGAATAGTTCCGCCCGGCTTCAGAAACTTGCGGTAACGTTCGATAAACATCTGCGAGGTGAGACGCTTGCGCGGCTTTTTGACTTGCGGGTCGGGAAAGGTTATCCATATCTCGTCCACTTCGTCGGGAGCGAAAAAACGCTCCGCGAACTCTATGCGTATTCTCAGGAAAGCGGCGTTGGGAATCTGCTCCTCATCGACGGTTTTGGCTCCGCGCCATATCCGCGCGCCTTTGATGTCTATGCCTATATAGTTTCTTTCGGGAAAGCGCCGCGACAGCGCCACAGTGTATTCGCCCTTGCCGCAGCCGAGTTCGAGAACAACGGGATTCGCGTTGCCGAATCTTTCGCTCCACCGTCCCCTATACTCGTCGGCTTCTTCGATTCGAGGCTGAAAAAGATGCGGAAAATCGAGGTTTTCCCTGAATTTCCTCAATTTGTCTTTTCCCATCGACTCATCGAATATGTTTGCTCTCTGACATATTTCACGGCTGTTTTCACGCCCATGTCCGCGAGCGTTCCGTAGGGAATGGCGTCGCCGGTTTTTATCGTGAACCTCGCGTTCGCCTTTTTGAAAAACTCGTCCGAAAGCCACAGCATCTCGAGATTGACTTTTATTCCGAGACGTTTGCGTATGTTCGCCAGATTGTAGAAAAAGTTCGAGTTGCGTCCGTCGAAGAACAGCGGAACCACATCCCGCCTGTACTTTATCGCTTTGGCGACAAAGTTTTTCTTCCACTCCAAATCCGTGATCCGTCCCTTTAGCTTTCGCGAACACAAGCCGGCGGGGAAATACAGCACCTGCTTGTCCGAAGCGTAAAGTTCGTCGATTTGCCTCACGTATTCCGCCGTCTGCCTGCCGTGCTTGTTGACCGGAGCGAAAAGTTCCTGCAATGGTTTCAGATACATCAGAATGTCGTTCACCACAAATTTTACCGCTCCGTATTTCGCCCCGATGAAATCCATCAGCACTATGCCGTCGAGCGCGCCGAGCGGGTGATTCGACACGAAAAGATAACGACCCTCGCGCGACGGAAGTCGCCCTGCGTTTTCCACGTCGTAGCTCACGTTGAGATGTTCCAGCACCTTGCGATTGAACGACAGACCCGAATGTTCGGCGCCGTAGGCGGAGAGTATTTCGTTCACATCGTTTTGATGCGCTATCTTTTTCAGATAGTTCATCAGAAAGCGGGGCAACATTCTGTAGAGTTTGGGATTCTTGTCGCGAATCGTTTTGTCCAGATCTATTGTAAAGTCCGATGGCATAAAATTCCGTTTTTGTTTATCGAACATTCGCCGTTGCCGTTCCTTTCGTTATTCCGCCCTCGTTGAAAGCGTCTATCGCGAAGAAATATTCCTGCTCGGCGTCGAGACTGTGGATCGACAGCCGGTTTTTGCCGTAAAGCATATAATTAAGGTATAATTTATCGGGGCGGCTGCCGTAGCGAATGTTGTAGCCCGTCGCGCCTTCGACCGGAGGCCACGAGAGATGCGCGGCGCGACGGTCGGCGTCGCGACTTGCGGAGAGCGAGTTCACCGCCGCGGGCTTTTTCCTGTCGCTTTTGCCGAAAACCCTGAAATCCGACACCGAGAAGTTGCCCGACGGGGTATATACGTTTTTCACGCGGAAGAAACGCGCCTTCACCGGACGTTCGGCTTGAAAATAGTTGTGCGGCAGATCGTCCTCGCTTTCGGACATGTCGGCAAACATGCTCCAGTTCGTCCCGTCGGCAGAGTGCTCAATGGTGTAGCGATACCGCGCGCTGTCGCAACGTCCCGTGATACTCGAACCTTCGTCGGCGAAATTAATCTGAACGGCGCAAACCTCCGACTGTTCGCCCAAATCCATAGCGAACTGCTCGTGGCTTCCGCCCGTAGCCGCGCTCCACCACGTCCGTATTTCCTCGTCGTTGATGTTTCGGGCGTCGTTGTTTCTGACCAGATGCTCGATGTCTCCGTATCTGTCGAATATAGTGTGATATTCGGGTAAGGTAGAGGAAACTTCCACCGGTTTTCCATACGAAAGCAGCATCCACCCCGGAAACAGTTCGTCGGGACTGTTCACCTTCCTGTCGGGAACGATCGCAGGATAGTCGCCGAATCCCGTATATGCGTACATTTCACCGTCTCCGTCGAAGAAAAGAGGGAAAATCGACAGGCGACGCTCGAAGGGATGACGAATCGAAATGGCGGAGGTGACAAGATGCCAGTAGTTCCCGTAGCGATCCTTGAACGTGCAGCCGTGTCCCGCCCCGCATACGAAGCCTTCGGGTTTGTAGGAAACGGGATTGTGCGGCGCGGGAACGTAGGGTCCCAGCGGCTTGTCGGCAACATATACGCCGTCGTTATAGCTTTTGAGTTCGGTGCCCGGATTGGCGTACTGCAAATAGTACCGCCCGTTGTATTTGTCAACCCACGCGCCTTCTATGTGAGGCGGAATCTTTGCGTTGGGCGTATTGTAGTCCGTTTTTTCCTCCCAGCCGAAACGTTCCCGATTCGCAGACAGAAGAGGCACTTCCTCGCTCAACGGTTCAAAAGTTTTGGGATCCAGCTCATACCCTCTTATCGGCAGGGAACTGCTGCATCCGGCATAATAATAAAGCCGTCCGTCGTCGTCGAGCAGAAGAGCCGGATCGCTGATTATGATTTTGAAATCGGGATTGACAACTTCCCATATTCCCGATTTGGGATCGCCGGTCTTCACCACTTGGCGAACTTGAGAAGCAACGAGATAAATTTCATCGTCGATAACAACGGCGGCAGGAGCGAAAGTTTCGACCGGAAAAACGCTGTTGGGCACAATCAAATCCCATTTGACCAAATCCCGCGAATGGAAATATCCCCCCGAATGAGAAACGAAAGCATAATATTCGTCCTTGAAAAGCACCGCCGAAGGATCGGCGCCCTCGCGATAGGCCGGCTGTTTCCACTGATAGCGATAGCTCATGTTTACAGGGTTGCAAATAGTCTGTGTCGTCTGAGCCGAAGAGCGTTCCGTTGTTCTGTTTCCGTTGTTGCAGGCAGCCGAAAGCGCCGTCAGCAGGAGGACACACATGTAATTTTTCATATAAATACCTTTTAAATCCATTTAAAATCTGTCCGCAAAAGTATAAATTAATAGACAAAAGAAAAACAGCCGCCCGCAAAGAGCGACTGTTTGCAAGATACCGTAACCGTTGTTCTATTTCACCTTAGAGCTTAACTCCGAACCGGGCTTAAACTTGACAACCTTTTTTTCCGGCACCTGAAGAGCCTCTCCGGTACGAGGATTACGCCCCGTCCTGCCCGGCCTCGTCACAACGGAAAACGTTCCGAGACCGATTAAAGTCACCTTGTCTTCCTTCTCGAGACTTTCGGCAACAACTTCCACAAATGCATCCAAAGCCTTCTTTGAATCGGCTTTCGACAATGATGCCTTTTCGGCAATGGCATCTACTAATTCTGTTTTATTCATGTTTAAAAGAATTATATAGTTACTAAAAAATTTATTAAGAACCTATTCCTTGTTATTCCGCCGTAAAAGTACGTAAAAAATAAAATACGCAATGTATTAAGTAATGTTAAATGTTGTCCGACTGAAAGAATCTTCCCGTCGCGATACGGTTATAGCCTTGCAATTCAAATTTTTAGATATGGGGTATTACGAATTATGAATTATAAATTATGAATTATGAATTGCCTGACGGACGTGTCAATTACGAATTACGAATTACGAATTACGACTGCGGACGTACAGCCGAGACAGGTCGTAATTCGTAATTCGTAATTCGTAATTCGTAATTCGTAATTGAAAGAAAGGGTTCTACTGGGAA
>JAITHX010000058.1 GCA_031279735.1 Prevotellaceae bacterium | reverse complement strand
CGCAAAGGACGCGAAGCCCTTGCGCCCTTTGCGAAGCCTCTGCGCCCCTTGCGTTACAAAAACACCGCAACGCGGTGAAAAAACACGCAAGCTTTTTCCACACAATTCCCAGTAGAACCAATTAAAAAGCACCGAAGGTGTCGTCCTTTTATTCGGCGGGTCGGACGCACACCATTCGATGCCTCTTCAGTAAATTGAATACAGATTATTATTAGTGTTCGAATTCTCGGGGGACGATAGCCGAAACCATACTGCAACTGTTCATCTTTATGATGTATATCACATTATTTTTCGACGGCAAAGTTAAAGAATAAATTCAGAGTAAAACAAACTTCCGGCTTTTTTTTTGATTATTTTTGAATGAATCTTGCGGAGTAAAGAAAAAAGACGTAATTTTGCGACAGCATTTGCATATGTTTTTGTCATATGAAGAGGCTGCCGAATTAGTAAGAAAGCTAAGCGTGCATCACGATTAAGAACTTTTATTCAAGTATTTAAATGATACTTTGTATCAGTTTGCCGCTCCGCATAGCTCGAAGTACTGCCGAGGCAGCCTTTTTTTAGGTTCTGTAGGGAATTGTGTGAAAAAGCCATAAAACCCTTATTAAGGGATTGTGCAGTTCTTCACCGCGTCGCGGTGTTTTTTTACCGCAAAGGGCGCAGAGGCTTCGCAGAGGACGCAAGGGCTTCGCCTCCTTTGCGCAAGGTTGTTGGAGGTTGCGGATCAAGACCGGCTGCCGGCGCTCTTCGCAAAGGACGCGAAGCCCTTGCGCCCCTTGCGAAGCCCTTGCGCCCTTTGCGTTACAAAAACACCGCAACGCGGTGAAAAAACACGCAAACTTTTTCCACACAATTCCCGGTAGAACCTCTATTTTCAACCCGCGATTTTAACGCGACGGAAGTATAACCAAAAAAAGAGTATTTTTGCACACTGAAAATTAATGTAGTTTATTAAAATGGAAATTATTGTTAAAGCCGCGCAACTTATTGTATCTTTTTCGATTCTTGTATTGGTTCACGAGTTCGGGCACTTTATTTTCGCCCGTCTCTTTAAGGTTCGGGTCGAGAAGTTTTATTTGTTTTTCGATGCCGGATTTGCCCTGTTTCGTCACAAACCCAAGAACTCGGAAACAGAATACGGGATAGGCTGGCTGCCTTTCGGAGGTTATTGCAAAATATCGGGAATGATCGACGAATCTATGGATGTGGAACAGATGAAAGCGGAACCCAAGGAATGGGAGTTCAGAACAAAACCGGCATGGCAACGTTTGCTGATAATGATAGGCGGAGTGCTTTTCAACTTCGTTCTCGCTTTGTTCATCTATGCGGGAGTTCTGGCTTACTGGGGCGAGGATTATCTTGCCAACAGGGATGTGAAGTACGGCATCGTATGCGATTCGGTCGCCATGCGCATGGGTTTTCGCAACGGCGACAAAGTTGTTGCGGTCAACGGAATCGCTCCCGAATCGTTTCTCGACATTCAGAAGAGGATGATGCTCTACAGGGAAATGAACGTTACGCTGCAAAGGGGCGACGTCACGGTGAACATCGAACCGGACTATTACGAATACATAGCCCACATGACCTCCAACCGCTTTATCGAACCTATGCCTCCATTCGTGATAAAATCCGTTCCGGATTCGTCCGTCAACCGGATGTCGAACCTGAAGCCGGGCGACGAAATAATCGGCGCCGAGGGAGTGAACGGGGTGAAGATACTGTCGGGCAACGACAACAGAATCGACGAGATTCGCGGCGTCTTCGCCGAACACAGAAACGGCGACGTGACGGTGACGCTCAAACGGAACGGCGACACTCTCGTCGTGCCGCTGAAGGTAAACGGCGAAGGAATGATTGGCGTACAGCTCGAAGCCGATCCCAAAAATCTGTTCGTCATCACCGAAAAACGCTACGGGATTTTTTCCGCGCTGTCGGCCGCATCGGGAAAAGCCGTCACCCGACTGAAAGACCAGCTGTGCGAACTGCGAATGATGGTCACGCCCAAGACCGAAACCTACAAACAGGTGGGCAGCATCATTTCCATAGGCAGAATTTATTCGGCGCAGTGGGATTGGCAACGTTTCTGGGACATAACCGCACTGCTCTCGATCATGCTGGCGGTGCTGAATCTGCTGCCCATACCGGCGCTCGACGGCGGACACGCGATGTTTCTTGCCTTCGAAATGATCACGCGACGCAAACTGGGCGACAAATTTCTCACCTACGCTCAAGTGGCGGGACTGGCGATATTGCTGACCATAATGGTCTATGCCGTGGGCAACGACGTGGTGAGACACATCATGCGGTAGAGCGCGCGAAAGGAACAGCGAATGTAATGTAATGTAACGGTATAACTTTAAAACGTAAAACAATGAGAACAGTCATCGTATTTATTCTTGTCGCGCTGCTTGTCGCGTCCTGCGACGACAACGTCAAAATCCCCAAGCCCGGAGCAACGGGAAAAGCCGGCGAAGTGCTGGTTATCATCGACAATGCTTACTGGAATTCGGACCCTTGCGACACTATTCGCGAAATGTTCCGCGCATCCTATCCCATGCTTCCCCAGAACGAAAGCAAATTCAATCTGATTCAGGTAGGCAATTCGTCGTTTGTCACCGTAATGCAGAAACACAGAAACATTTTGCTTATCAGCATTTCGAGCGACTTCACCGAACCCAAGATCACCGTGACCCGCGATCTATGGGCTGAACCTCAAGTCGTGGTCAACGCTCTCGGCGCCGACATCGCTTCGGTTGCCTCCATGCTGGGCAGAAGGCGAAACCACGTGCTGAACGTATTCGAGCAGACGGAAATCGAACGCCAGTCGGCGAACGCCATGGAATATTCCGACAAGGCGATTCGCGACACGATAAGGGAACTCGCGGGCATCAACATGCACATCCCTTCGGGATACTACCTGATGCGTCGCGACCCCGACTTCATCTGGCTCGAAAGTCGCACGAACCACAACAGCATGGGGCTTTTCATCTACACCTATCCGTTTGTCGATTCCGAAACGTTCACCGTGGATTATCTTGTCAACAAGCGCAACACGGTGATGAAACAGAAAGTTCCCGGTTCGAGAGACAGCAGCTGGATGACTACGACGGATTTTCTGACGCCCCAACTCGAAATCAAACAGCACAAGGGATTACAGTACGGCGAGCTGCGCGGACTGTGGGAACTGGTCAACGATTATATGGGCGGTCCCTTCATAAGCCGTTCGTATGTCGATCGCAAACGCAACAGGATAATTACGGTCGAAGGCTATGTCTATGCCCCGCGCACGGGCAAACGCGACCTTATCCGCCGCGCCGCGGGCATAATCAATACTTTCTCGCTTGATTCGATTGCAAATCAGAATTTCGCGCAGGGGTGACGCGGAAGGCAGAAGGCAGAAAGCAGAAAGCAGAAGGCAGAAGGCAGAAGGCAGAAAGCAGAAGGCAGCCTGCGGATAGCACAATTCAAATCTGTGTTATCTGTCGAATCCGTGTCATCTGCGTGCTAAAAAACCGAACGACATCCTTTATAAGTTGCTTCTAACGCATCCCTTAGGGATGTGTTAGAAATAATTTAGCACACAGATGACGCGGATGACACAGATTTCAATTACGAATTACGAATTACGAATTACGACCGGCTTCGGCTGTATGTCCGCAGTCGGTCGTAATTCGTAATTGACTTCAACTCCC
>JAITHX010000056.1 GCA_031279735.1 Prevotellaceae bacterium | reverse complement strand
GATGATTCCATAATTCTTTATACATTTTAAATCTCACAACGACAATATGAACTTGGATTGGAAATCTGTCAAAACAAGTCGGAATGTGTACCCGTATCAAGCAAAATCAAAATGAGTTCATCGTCAATTTGCTGCCATAAAAGTAACCAGTCGGGTTTTACATGACACTCCATGACATGTCTGTCATATCCTTCCAATGGATGCGCACGATATTTGACATCTAAGCGTTCGCCTTTTGCAAGCACATGAATTACGTTCTTAAGTAATCCGAGATCAAAATTGCGACGATAGGAGACTCTCAAGCTTTTTTTAAACCTGTTAGTAATCCGAATCTGATATACGGTTTCTTCCAGTCCGAATACATCTTCAAAAAATTGTTCTACGGTCATACATTCTGTTCTTCAGAAATCGTATTGCATTTGCCTTTCCAGTTTTTCGGCGTATGAATAGTTGTTACTCTACCTTCCTCTATATCCTCAAACGCCTCTTCCAAACCGGTTTTCCGCGGTTTGACTTCGGAAAAGCCAATCGAAAGAATGTAAGCCAGCGTTTTCCTTGCTACGGGATTGCTGTCGTCGTATTCCAGTGTGATTTTTGCCATAATTCTTGTTTTTTTTAATTCCGCCGCAAAGATACGAACTTTCATTAATTGATGGCTTCGGTTCGGTCGATTTCGGTAGATTTCGGTCGACCGAAATCTACCGAACCGAAGCCGCCGCGAAGACGCGCCTGCCCGCTATACTTCCGTAGTGTTAAAATCGTGAGTTGAAAATAGAAGATTAGCGGTTAATTGTTAATTGTTAATTGTTAATTGTTAATGCCTACCGGCTCAGTGTCTCCGTTTCACTCCGCCCGTCCGACAGGCAATTCATAATTTATAATTCATAATTTATAATTCATAGCGGTTAGCGCCTGCGGCTCAATATCTCCGTCTCACTCCGCCCGTCCGATAGGCATTAACAACTTGATTAATGGTTAATTGTTAATTGTTAATTGTTAATGCCTGCGGCTCAATATCTCCGTCTCACTCCGCCCGTCCGATAGGCATTAACAATTAACAATTAACAATTAACAATTAATTAAGTGTCTCCGTCTCACTCCGCCCGTCCGACAGGCATTAACAATTAACAATTAACAATTAACAATTAATTAAGTGTCTCCGTCTCACTCCACCCGTCCGTCAGGCAATTCATAATTTATAATTCATAATTCATAATTACTTTTTTGTCGGTGCGGATATATTTTGTGGCAGGTCCTTTTGCGTTTCTGTTTACAAAACCTTCGTCGAGCATTTTCGCAATATCGTTTCTGGCGGTTTTTTCGGATATTTCCCTGTTATAGAAGTCTTCGTAATCGCTGCGGGAGAAGTCGTCGCCGGCCTTTTTGCGTTCGAGGAACTTTAGGATTCTCAGGTTTAAATCCGAATCCTTCGATAGGGAAGAGAGCGTCAGGGCGGTTGTTCCGTTTTCCGATTTCCATGCGGGCGGATGCAGATTAGCCTTTCGGAACACGTCGGCGACGGATTCCAGTCCTGTTCCGCGTTTGCTTACAAGACCGCTCAGATAAAATATTGTTGCGATGACGGGATTTCGCAGGAGCGAAACAT
Source organism: Prevotellaceae bacterium (assembly GCA_031279735.1). Classification (GTDB taxonomy): domain Bacteria; phylum Bacteroidota; class Bacteroidia; order Bacteroidales; family UBA932; genus JAIRLF01. The sequence continues at coordinate 7,352 of JAITHX010000056.1, read as the reverse complement.
GTCCGACGATTTTGTTTCCGTTCGCGACAATGTTGGGAATCATTTCCCCCCGATTGATTATCTCAAGTTTTTCGGAGCGCATTCGCAGGTTTACATTTGCGGCAACGTTTGCCGCGTCCGAATAGTCGGCATGAATCAAAGCGTTCAGCAGAGCCTCGTTGAAGGCGGCGATAAAGGGGCGGCGGACGTCGCCGTCTATTTTCGGCAGGAATCGGTTTTCGACAAAGGGCTGCAATCCGCGAAACAGCTCGAACAGATTGCCGGCGACGATGCGGGCATCGACGAGAATCCCGTCGTCGGAAAATTCTTCGACGGCGCATTTCAGCGGCGAGTTTTTCGAGAACAGGAGGACGGCGGCGTTCGTCATTTCGTTTCCGGCGAGCAAATCGAAGCGCAACAGAAAATCGGTGACTTCATTCGGAACGTTTTCCTCCGGCTTGTTTTTCCTGCTGTTGTCGATAACGTTCAATATTTCGCTTATCCGCAGATCGGGGAAGAAGAAATCGGCGGCAACTGATTTTTCCCATTCCGACGGGAAGTCGCGCACAGCGGGGAGGACGGCGCTGAACTCCGCGTCCTTCAGCACGCCTATCAAATACGAACAGCTGCCTTGATGTTCTTTTCGCCCGACGTAGATCAGGGAGCGCGGGAAGTCTCCATTTACATTTTCTTCAATTTCGGCGGGATCGACGGCAACATCCGTAAACCTTTCGCCGTCGTAGCCGAGAAGTATCCAGCCGCCGTCGCCGTCGAGAAAAGAGCGTATAGCCTTAGCGAGTTCGTCGCGGCGATAATCCGCAAAATATTTTATCCGGGAACTTTCGCCCGCCTCAATGAGTTTTCGTACAAACGCATTCATGTTTCGCGTGTTTATTGATGCGGAACAAAATTACAAGTTTTTTCGCGAAACTCCGCGAATCCGTATCCTCTGCCGCGAATCTCCGCTATCAGATTTTCCAGGGCGTCCGACGTTGCGGGAAGGTCGTGCAGGAGAATCACCGCTCCGGGCGAAAGTCGGCCGACGATGCGCGCCGTCAGCCGCTTCGGGTTTCGGATGCGGGTGTCCAGCGAACGGATAGTCCACCCTACCGTCGTCAGGTTTCGTTCCGCCGCAAGCCTCGCTATCACGGGGTTCGTCACTCCGAAGGGCGGACGAAAAAGCGTTATCTTTCTTCCGGCGATAGTTTCCAGAACATGCCGGCAGTCGTCGATTTCCTTTCCCGCTTTCGAGAGACCGTAAAAAGGGAAGCCGAGCGAATGATTCTGGGTGTGTATGCCCAGCGCGTGTCCTCGTTCGGCGATTGTTCTCACCGTGTCGGGATGTTTTGCGGCATCTTTTCCCACCGCGAAGAACAGGGCGCGGATATTCTCCCGTTCGAGAATCGCGAGAATGTGGCGGGTGCGCGCTGCCGGAACGTCGTCGAAAGTGAGCAGCACCTTTCGTTCGTCGATTTTCAGCCGGTTGACGACGGGCATGAACAGGGAGAGACGAATGTCGAAGATGCCCAGAACAACGGCAGCCGAAAGGCAGGCGACGGGAATCAGCGGAACATAAAGTTCGGCGACAGTCAGAAAGAGCATCGCGAAAGGCAGGAGGAAAACGAACGATTGCCGCAGGAAATAAACCGTTTTTATCGCTTTTGCCGTTTTTGCCGCGGTCTTAATTTTTTTCATGCCGCAAAGTTAATGTTTTATGAAAAAGAACTACCTTTGCGCCGTAAAAATTTTAATGGAAATGAAATGTGCTTTAGTGACCGGGGGATCGCGAGGAATAGGCAAGGCAATCTGCATCGCGCTAGCGGAAACCGGTTATCACGTGATTATAAATTATAAATCCAACGAAGTCGAAGCGGCGGACACTTTGGCGAAAGTAACGGCAAAGGGCGGAACTGGCGAAGTTCTGCAATTTGACGTCACGAACAAAGCCGACGTCGATTCGACGCTCGACGCTTGGATGCAAAGCAACGGCAACAAACGAATAGCAGCATTGGTGAACAACGCCGGCATCAGAGACGACGCGCTGCTGATGTGGATGAGCGAAAGCCAGTGGAAGAACGTGCTGGACATTTCGCTCAACGGCTTTTTCCATACAACCCAAAAACTGCTGATGCCCATGCTCACCGGCAAGTTCGGACGCATCATAAACATCGTTTCCGTGTCGGGCGTCAGAGGACTGCCCGGACAGACAAACTATTCGGCAGCCAAAGCCGGAATAATCGGCGCTACTAAGGCTCTGGCTCGGGAAGTGGCGCGAAAAGGCGTCACGGTGAACGCCGTCGCTCCCGGATTCATCAGAACGGACATGACCCGCGACCTGTCGGAGAAAGATCTCGTGAAAGACATTCCGGCGCAGCGCTTCGGCGAACCCGAAGAAGTCGCCGCACTCGTGGCTTTTCTCGCGTCGGAAAAATCATCCTACATCACCGGAGAAGTCATTTCGATTACGGGCGGCCTGCACTAAAGCGATTCGGTTAACAATTATGGAACATAGAGTAGTAATTACCGGACTGGGTATTTATTCCTGCATAGGAAAAAATCTTTCGGAAGTTACGGAATCGCTGAGAACGGGCAGATCGGGAATAATATTCGCTCCCGAAAGAAAGGAATACGGCTATCGTTCGGCGCTCACCGGCTTCGCGGAACGTCCGAACCTGAAGGACGCGCTCGACCGGCGCGCCCGCATGATGCTCGCCGAACAAGGCGAATTTGCCTTTGTCGCAACCGCCGAAGCGCTGAAAACCGCCGCGCTCGACCCCGACTGCATAGCATCGCGCGAAACCGGAATACTCTACGGCAACGACAGCGTGGTGGAACCCGTCATCAATTCGGTGGATATAGTCCGACAAAAGAAAAACACGATGATGGCAGGCTCGGCGTCGGTGTTCCGAACAATGAACTCCACCGTAACCATGAACCTCGCCACCATCTTCGGACTGAAAGGCATAAACTTCACCGTAAGCGGAGCCTGCGCCAGCGGCTCGCACTCGATAGGGCTGGGATACATAATGATAAAGCACGGATATCAGGACTGCATCGTCTGCGGCGGCGCTCAGGAAACAAACACTTATTCCATGGGAAATTTCGACGCTCTGGGCGTGTTCTCGGGCAGGGAAAACGAACCGGCAAAAGCCTCGCGCCCCTTCGATCGCGACCGCGACGGACTTGTTCCCTCGGGCGGCGCCGCCACCGTGATCCTCGAAAGTCTGGAACATGCGCGCAAACGGGGCGCCGCAGTGCTGGGCGAAATACTGGGCTACGGATTCTCGTCGAACGGAGGACATATCTCCAACCCGTCGGTCGAAGGTCCGAAACGTGCAATGGAAATGTCGCTGAAACAGTCCGGACTGCGGCTGCGCGACATAGACTACATCAACGCTCACGCCACTTCCACGCCGGCAGGCGACAGCGCGGAAGCCAAAGCACTGCACGAGATTTTCGGCAACGACTGCCCGTGGACAAGTTCCACCAAATCCCTCACCGGCCACGAGTGCTGGATGTCGGGAGCAAGCGAAACGGTCTATTCGACGCTCATGATGCTTAACGGATTCATCGCTCCCAACCTGAACTTCGAAAACCCCGACGAGGATTCGCGCAAACTCAAAATAGCCGCACGCACAATGGAAAAAAACATCGACGCATTTATATCCAATTCCTTCGGATTCGGAGGAACAAACTCCGCGCTGACCGTAGGGAAATGGAAAGAAGATTAATTTGATACAATTGAAAGCCGCATAACGAACGAATGAATAGAGAAGAAATAGAAAACAAAATAAATTTTTTCCTTGCAAAGGAATTCGAAATAGACGAAAACCTCATTTCTCCCTCCGCGCTCCTGAAGGAGACTTTGGACTTGGATAGTCTCGATTACGTGGATTTGGTGGTGATCATCGAAAGCAACTTCAACTTCAGAGTCCAGCCCAAAGATTTCCAAAATATAAAGACTTTCGACGATATATACGAATACGTTATTATGAATTATGAATTATGAATTATGAATTATGAATTGACCCGTGAAAATAACAGAAGATAACAATAATCTCTACATAGAAGATTACGTCGTTCCTAAAGGGAGGGAAAAAGCCGATATTAAAACAAGAGAAAACATTGTTTGGGCGATGTTGGGCAAATGGCTTTCAAAAAATCCGCTGAAAAGAAAGAAAAACACTGATTTAAACGATTATATTTATTTGCGGTTTGATGGTATGCAGGAAACGGTCAATAAGGCGGCACGAAATTACAAATCAACAATAGCCGTTTTTGAATTAGACTTTATACTCGCAAATTCTACCAAAATCGGCAGCGACAAACCAAAATCAAAACGACAGGAAAAATTTATTGAAATGCTTGTTATGAACGTCGATACACCCGCTTTTCTTCCGTATTTTGATAAAGTAAAAATGTTGGTAGGAATAACCAAACAAAAGAAAGATGCCAGGAAAATTCAATATTCAATCACAGCCATTGAGCCGGCAGGATAAAAAAATATCTTTCAGATTTACGCCGCAGGTTTCGTGCATTGCTACTGAAAGATAACTTTTTTCGTGCTGCAAAGATACAGCCATTTTTTTAATCTGCAATACATTTCCATAAAAAAATACAACATAATTCATAATTCGAAAAAGAACTTTTTTTCGCCGAACGCGGGCTTTAGCTGATCCATCCACGTGGCTTCGGCATCGTACCGCGCAAAAAACGGTACGGCGGGCAGTTCGGGATTCTGCCCCTGCACGAATCGCATCGCGAACACTTTTTCTCCTGCAATTTCGCTTGTTCCGAGCACTTGTATCTTTCCGTGACCGGTGCTCATGCAAGGTCCGGCGGCGGTTCGGGCTATTCCGCTCACGCTCGAATAGGCGCGACGAAATATTTCGTGGCATCTCGACAGCGGCAGCTCGAAGAAATGTCTGGCTCCCGTATCGCGCGGAACGAACATGTAGTACGGCACGCATCCGAGTTCTACCTGCCGCTGCCACATCGCCGCCCATACGCGAGGATCGTCGTTTATGTGTTTCATCACGGGCGCCTGAGTGCGAATTTGCGCGCCGGAGGAACGAATCGCCGCTATAGCCGCCTTGGCCTCGTCGGTCGAAAGCTCGACGGGATGAGTGAAATGAGCCATGATCGACAAATGTTTGCCCGTTTTGACCGTCTTGTCGAACAGCGAGATTATCGCGCCGGCATGTCGTCCGGTCGTGAACATCGAAGGATTGTACGACAGCGATTTCGTGCCTATGCGTATGGCGCGAACATGATCCATGCCGGGCATGAGAAACTGTTCGATGTAATTCCGCAGGATCGAAGGATTCATCGTCAGCGGATCGCCGCCGGTGAGCAGAATGTCGGTTATTTCCCTGTGTTCTTTCACGTAGGCTAGATACGGAGCGATGTCGGCTCCGGTGGAAAATCTGAACTCGTCGCTCCCCGAAAATTGCGACCACCGGAAACAGTACGAACAGAAGGCGAAACAGTTCTGACCTTCGCGCGGAAACAGTAGCGCCGTTTCCCTGTATTTGTGCTGCATGCCCTCCAGCCTCGTTCCGTTTGCCGCGGGAACGTTCCGCATCTGATCCGAAGGGTGAGGATTCAGACGCGAGCGGATTTGCGACACATAGTCGGTGAGCGCGCGCTTATTCTGCTTGTAAACAAGCCTCCTGATCCGAGCATACTGTTCGGGTGTCAGCATTTCCCGACGCGGAAACGACAGGGTGAAAATCGGATCGTCGGGAACGTTGCGCCAGTCGATCAGTCGCTCGGCGACATAGCTGTTCGTTTTGAAAGGAAATACTCTTCCAACTATTTCTATCGCCTCGATACACTCGTCGGGAATGTGCGATATTTGCGGCAGACTTCTGTAGTTCTGTAACGTATATGTTTTGTAATCTTCCATTGCTTTACGGTGTTTTTTACGACATTTTCCTGCGGGCGCCCCCCCGTGTCAATAAAACAATCGAAAGCGGCATTTGTTTTTTTTTCATTATTTTTGCCGTCAAAACATTTGAATTGAATTTAGATAAAATATCCGAAAAAGCCTCGCGAGGCGAAAGACTTGAAATCGACGAACTCGCGCTGCTCTACGAAAAAGCGCCGCAAGCCGACCTGATGTTCGCGGCAAACGAAATAAGAAAGCGCAAACACAACGACAACTCGGTCACATGGCAGATAGACCGAAACGTAAACATCACCAACGTTTGCGTCGCGGGATGCAGTTTCTGCAACTTTTCATGCCGCTATTCCGAACCCGAAAAAAGCTTTACCGTCACTATCGACGAATACTGCAAAAAAATAGAGGAACTGTTCGATAAAGGCGGCGATCAGCTTCTCCTGCAAGGCGGACTGCATCCAAAATACGGACTGGACTTTTACCGCGCTCTTTTTCGCGAACTGAAAGCGAGATACCCGTTGCTGAAACTCCACGCTCTCGGCCCGCCGGAAATAGCCCACATCGCCCGACTGGAGAAAAAAACCGCGCGCTACGTGCTCGAAGAACTGATGGCGGCAGGACTGGACAGCTTGCCCGGCGCAGGCGCAGAAATACTCAGCGACAGAGTGCGCCGACAATTGTCGCCCGGCAAACCCGACGCGAAATCGTGGCTCGACGTGATGCGCGAAGCTCATCGCCTGAATCTGCCAACATCGGCAACCATGATGTTCGGCCACATCGAAACCGTCGAAGAACGAATGGCGCACCTGCTGGCAATAAGGGATCTTCAGGACGAGAAACCGAAAAACGCATACGGTTTTCTCGCGTTTATCTGCTGGCCTGTTCAATCGGCGGGCACGCGGATGGCTTCGCAATACGACATCCGTCCCGTTTCCTCGTCGGAATACATTCGTATGGTGGCAATAAGCCGGATAGCCCTGACAAACGTTGACAATATTCAGGCTTCGTGGCTCACCGTTGGCAAGAACACCGCCCAAATCTGCCTGTATGCCGGAGCAAACGATTTCGGTTCCATAATGATCGAGGAAAATGTGGTATCGGCTGCCGGCGCCCGCAACAGATTCGATGCCGACAGTATGCGCAATGCAATAACGGAAGCGGGCTTTACGCCGGTGCGACGAAATCAGAAATACGAAAGGAATTATGAATTATGAATTATAAATTATGAATTGCCTGACGGAAAGTCGGACAGTTCATAATTAATTGTTAATTGTTAATGGTTAATGGTTAATGCCTGTCGGACGGGCGGAGGGAGACGGAGACACTTTAATTAGGGATGTGTTAGAAATAACTTAGCACACAGATGACGCGGATGACACAGATTTCAATTACGAATTACGAATTACGAATTACGACCGGCTTCGGCTGTATGTCCGCAGTCGGTCGTAATTCGTAATTGACTTCAACTCCC
>JAITHX010000037.1 GCA_031279735.1 Prevotellaceae bacterium | reverse complement strand
TTATAATTCATATATGAACTGTCCGACTTTCCGAAGGCAATTCATAATTCATAATTCATAATTTATAATTCATATATGAACTGTCCGACTTTCCGAAGGCAATTCATAATTCATAATTTATAATTCATAATTCATATAAGTTCTTTCGTTATCCTGTCGTATTTTGCGTTCAGCATATCCAGTTTGTTCTGATAGTCTGCGCGGTCGTTCAGTTCGGCGCGCAGTTCGAAATAGAACTTTATTTTCGGTTCGGTTCCCGAAGGGCGAATGGAGATCAGCGTTTTGTCGCTTGTGAGGAATTGCAGCACGTCGGATTGAGGCTGATTGATGCGCGTCACTCTTCCCGTTGAGGTTTTGCGGTGTTCGAGCGAAAGATAATCGCTGATAGCCACAACTTCCGAACCGTCGATAGTTTTCGGCGGGTTGTCGCGATAGTTCTTCATCATGGATTGTATTTCTTCCAGCCCGTCCTTGCCCTTTCGGGTCAGCGACAGCATGCGGTCGTGGAAAAGTCCGAAGCGGAGATACAGTTCCATCAGAAGGTCGTACAATGTTTTTCCGTTTTTGCTTGCCATTGCCGCCATTTCCGCTATCATTCCGCAGGTGACAACGGCATCCTTGTCCCTCACGTAATTGCCGATAAGGAATCCGTAGCTTTCTTCGCCCCCGCAGACGAATCGCTGTCTCGACTTTTCGCGAATAACCGCCGCGATGTATTTGAATCCGGTGAGCACTTCGAAGATTTTCACGCCGAAGTGTTTGGCTATTGCGTTGAGGAGACTGCTGGTGACTATGGTTTTCACCATATAGTCCTTCTTGAGCAGCAGCTCTTTCTCCTTAAGCGTGTCGAGAATGTAGTAGGCGAGCAGCGCGGCGGTCTGGTTTCCGTTGAGCAGCCGCAGTTCGTTCTTGTCGTCGCGAATGGCGACTCCCGCGCGGTCGGCGTCGGGATCGGTGGCGAGCGCCAGATTCGCTCCGCTCTCTTCCGCCAGCTCCAGCGCGAGTTTCCATGCGCGGGGGTCTTCGGGATTGGGCGATTCCACCGTCGGGAAATTCCCGTCCATCACGCTCTGGGCGGAAACGCAGAGATGATTCGTGTAGCCGAGCTGTTTCAGAAACTTGGGAATCACGGTCGAGCCTGTTCCGTGCAGTCCCGTATAGACGATCTTGTTGGCGCATTTCTCCTCGCTCGACAGTTCTTCCGTCCGGCGCATAAGGGTGGCGAGCGCGTTCAGATAGTAATCGTCGAGCTGCAAGAGTCTGAAGAGTTCCATTCCGCCCTTGTAGTTCACTTCGTTCACCGACTTTATCGCCGACACTTCGGCGATGATGCCCGCGTCGTGGGGTTCGACAACCTGAGAGCCGTCGTTCCAGTAAGCCTTGTAGCCGTTGTACTCTTTAGGATTGTGCGAAGCGGTTATCACTACGCCCGTGTCGCACTTCAGATGTCTGATGGCGAAGCTGAGTTCCGGCGTCGGTCGGGGGTCGGAGAACAGATACGCCTTAATTCCATTCGCCACGAAAACGTATGCCACGACATCCGCGAGGTCTCTGCTGTTGTTGCGGCTGTCGCAGGCTACAACACCGCTGAGCTGCTTGCCGGGGAACTGCTTTTTCAGATAGTTCACCAGTCCCTGCGTCGCCATGCCGACAGTAAAGTTGTTCATTCTGTTTGTGCCCGGTCCCATGATGCCTCTCAGCCCGCCGGTGCCGAACTCCAGATCCTTGTAAAAACACTCGATCAGTTCACTTTCGTCTTCGTTGTCGAGCATTCTTTTCACTTCTGCGCGGGTTCTCTCGTCGTATTCCGGTCCGAGCCATACTTCCGCGCGTTTTCTGATTTCTACGTTCATATTGAGATATTTTTTAAGCTATAAATTTAATTTGCTATTTCCGACATGAATTTGATTCTCACCAATCGTATTTCCTCCTCTTCGAAATCGTCGCCGAAGGCTTCGAGCGCTTCTTCGAGAGTTCCCGTTTCGGCTTCGTTGCGGAAGAAGTCGAATATTTCGTCGCGTTTGTCCTCGTCGAGCGCGTCGTTGATATAATAGTCTATATTGATTTTCGTTCCCGAGTTGACGATGGATTCTATCTCGTCGAGGAGCGAAATCATGTCGAGGTCTCTGGCGCGGCAAATGTCGGCGAAGTCTATTTTCTTGTCTATGCTGTGGATGATGAATACCTTGTTGACCGATTTGTTGACAACCGACTTTACTACCGTATATTGCGGGCGGACTATTTCCTTTTCCTCCACGTAGGCTTTGATGAGTTCCACGAACGCCTTGCCGTATTTCTTCGCCTTGCCTTCGCTCACTCCCTGACAGTTTTTCAGCTCTTCGATAGAAACGGGATACTGCGTTGCCATGTCCTCGAGCGACGGATCCTGAAACAGGACGAATGGCGGCAGCTTGAGCTTCTTCGCCACGCTTTTGCACTCCTGCTTGAGTATGGAGAGGAGTTCCTCGTCGCAGGCGCCCCCGCCGTCCTTTCCGCCAACCTGCATGGAATCGTCGTCCTCTCCGTCCTCATACTCCTTGTCCTGAGTGATCATTACCGGAACGGGGTTTTCGAGATACCGTCTGCCTCTGTCGGTCAGGTAGAGCAGACCGTAGTTTTCTATGTCCTTTCTGATGTATTCCTCTATCTGGGCTTTCCGAATCACCGAGTTCCAGAAGCGCGTGCTTTGTTCCGAGCCTTCGCCGAAGAGGTCGAGTTCGTCGTGTTCGTAGGACTTTATGGTGGAATTGATAGTGCCCATGAGTATTTGCACTATGTATTCCGACTTGAATTTTTCCTTCACGGCGAGAATGGTTTTGAGCGCGAGCACGAGATATTCGCTTCCTTCGAACTGCACTTTCGGATTGAGACAATTGTCGCAGTTTTCGCAGTTGTCCGCATTGTAGTCTTCGCCGAAGTAGTGCAGCAGCAGTTTGCGGCGGCATATCGACGATTCGGCGTAGGCGGCGGTTTCCATCAGCAGCTGTTTGCCGATTTCCTGTTCGGAAAGAGGCTTCCCCTGCATGAACTTTTCCAGCTTTTGGATGTCCTTATATCCGTAGAACAGGATGCATTGTCCCTCGCCGCCGTCGCGTCCTGCGCGTCCGGTTTCCTGATAATAGCCTTCGAGGCTTTTGGGAATATTGTAGTGAATCACGAATCGCACGTCGGGCTTGTCTATTCCCATCCCGAAGGCAATGGTGGCAACTATTACATCCACATCCTCGAGCAGAAAGCTGTCCTGATTGTTGGAGCGCGTCACCGAATCCATGCCCGCATGATACGGAAGCGCTTTTATGCCGTTCACCTTGAGAAATTCGGCGATCTCTTCCACCTTCTTGCGGCTCAAACAGTAGATGATGCCCGATTTGCCGTCGTTGGCTTTGATGAACTTGATGATTTCCTTCATCGTGTTGAGCTTCGGACGGATTTCGTAGTAAAGGTTGGGACGGTTGAACGAGGATTTGAAGACATTGGCGTTCAGCATGTCGAGATTCTTCTGTATGTCGTGCTGAACCTTCGGGGTGGCGGTGGCGGTGAGAGCGATGATGGGCGCTACGCCCGTTTGAACTATGATGGAGCGGATGCGGCGGTATTCGGGTCGGAAATCGTGACCCCATTCCGAGATGCAGTGAGCCTCGTCAACAGCGTAGAACGATATTTTCAGCTGTTTGAAAAACTGAACGTTCTCGTCCTTAGTCAAAGATTCGGGAGCCACGTAAAGCATCTTGGTGTGACCGCTCATCACATCCTCCTTCACTTTCGTAATCTGAGATTTGTTGAGCGACGAATTGAGAAAGTGCGCCACACCCTCCTCTTCGGTGAATCCCCGCATCGAATCCACCTGATTCTTCATCAGCGCTATCAGCGGAGAAATCACTATCGCCGTGCCATCCATAAGCATTGCCGGCAACTGATAGCATAGCGACTTCCCCCCGCCCGTGGGCATCAGTACAAACGTGTCGTGACCCGACAGCAGGCTCCGTATAATCACTTCCTGATTCCCTTTGAAATGGTTGAACCCGAAATACTTTTTTAGATACTCAATCAACGAAATATCCGCATAATTTTTCATACAATACCAAAGTGCTTTTCTGTTTTTATTAACTCCGAATCTTATTTTGCAATTCGTTATCCAAAAGTATAGAAAAAATATAAACCTCCAAAACTTATTTTCACATACGACAGACTTGCTGCCCACATTAAATTGTTCGTCAATGTATTTTAGCATCAATTTTGTTCGATGCACACGCCCTTTACCCCCCCTTTGACTGCCCCCGCCGGCTATTTTTGCTTTAAAATAAGTTAATTTTGATACAAGAAACTGCAATATTATGTTTCTTGCACCCCCCCTCCCGACGACGGGCTAAACGGGCTAAAGCGCATACAGCGCTCCGGTGGGGCAAAGTTCCGTCAGCCTCCCGTCAACATTCGCCTCGTTGCCCGGAGGCAGCATTACCCGCATGTCGAAACCGCGAGCGGCAAACGTGAAACCGTTCTCGCTGTTGTAAACGCACAGCCCGCATCTGATACACTTCGCCGCCTCGAACCCCAGCCCAGCGCCGGCGCGACGCCGGTCGAGCGCCCGCAGCGACGTTTCCCGCGAATAGCGCGGCGACTTGATGCCGAAGCGAGTAGCGCAGTCGCGCAGACGACAGTCCGTCTTGCGGTCGCAGTCGCAGTGCAGGCAGCGGCTCGGACGCTTGTCGCCCGCCGAACGCTCCGACAGATCGAGACGCTCCGCCTCGCTGAAACGCCCGTAGGTAGAGCCGAACAGCCTGACGTTGTCCGCATCGCCGCCGGCATTGTCGCCGGCATTGTCGCCGGCATCGCCGCCGCCCTTCCCGCTCAGGATAGCCGCCAGCTTTGCCGCCGCCCTGAACCCTTCGAGAACCAGACGCGCCGGCTGCCGAGTGCGCGCAGTTATAACAGCTTCGCGGGGATGCCGCGCCGCGCTGCCGTCGGAAACAAGCCCGTCGTAGTCGCCGAACGAAACTTCCCCGCACGATGTCGCTATCCTCACCCCCGTCCGTTCTATAGCCTCGAGTTCCGCCGCAACAGTTGCCGCCGGAACCTTCCCCGCTTCGATATGCGGAACAAGAGCCGCCTCCGCGCGTTCAAACACCGTTGTTTCGTAGCCAAGCCGCCGCAGCCTGTAAGCCGCCGAAAGACCCGCCGGCGAAGACCCGACAACCGCAACCCGCCTCCCGTTGCCCGCCGGCGGAACGATTGCCTCCGCTCGGGTTCCGGCAGCCAGCAGCTTTTTTATCTCGCGTATGCCGACCGGCATATCCAAGTCTTTCCTGCGGCATACCCTTTCGCAGGGCGCATTGCACAAGTAGCACAAAGTGGCGGGAACAACCAGCCCGTCGCGCAGGAACTCGCGCGCGCCGTCGATATCGCCCGCATCGTAGAGGCGGTTCATGGCGGCAATGTCGAACCCCGCCGGACAAGCCGTTTTGCACGGAGCCTCGCAGTCGGCGCGGTGATCGCTCAAAAGAAGCTCGATCGACATGACGCGAAGCTGTCTCACCTCCTCGCTGTCGGTGTCGATGTCCATCCCGCCGGCGGGCAGAGTGGAACAAGCGGGAAAAAACTGTCCCGTAACCCTGTCGCGCACCGAACAAACCATGCACGACGCCCGATGACGCGCACCCCGCGCATAACACAGCGAAGGCACCTCGACGCCCTCGCGACGGGCAAGCTCGATAACAGTTTCGCCATCATAAAAATCAACTTTTCTACCGTTTAAATACACATACATTCCGCAATCAATCGAAAAAATGACCGTTTGTTTTTTTATTCAGGGGAGCAAAGTAAACGAAAAAAATCCATCTCTCCGAATCGCGCATCGTCACAATGAGGAAAAAACCACCCGCTCCCTCAGTTCAAAAATTGACCGGCAAAGGGTTGCGACAACGACGGAATTTTTATTTTCGTCTCCCTCATTGTAATCCCGAAACAAATATTTACCTTTGCGCCCGTCAAAGATGCAGCCCGGATGGCGGAATCGGTAGACGCGCTGGTCTCAAACACCAGTGGATTCAACTCCATGCCGGTTCGACCCCGGCTCCGGGTACAGTGTTATACGCCAATTGCTTTCGGATTAAGCAATTGGCGTTTTTGTTTTTCTCTTTTTGGCGACTTAGGGATGTGTTATACTTCTGTCGTGTTAAAATAGTTAGATTTATGGGCGCGATTTATAGCGCCCGCAAGATGCGATAAATCACGTATAAATCGCGTCTTAAGGGCGCGATAAATCGCGCCCCTACATCTCACGATTTTAACACGACAGAAGTATAGAAATAACTTAGCACACAGACGACGCGGATGACACAGATTCAAATCCGCGTAAATCCGCGTAAATCCGCGTCATCTGCGTCATCTGCTTCATCTGCGTCTGCGTCATCTGCCACATCTGTGTGCTAAAAACCCGAACTGCATCCCTTATGTTATTTCTAACACATCCCTTATCCTGAAATTAAAATAGAAAACGCGGCATGGAGGAGACGCGGCATGCCACGTCTCTACAAACGGCGGGCGGACAGGATAGCAGGGATATGTCATATATACGGTGGTTAGGGATGTGTTAGAAATAACTTATAAGGGATGCAGTTCGGGTTTTTAGCACACAGATGACACAGATGACGCAGATTTACGCGGATTTGAATCTGTGTCATCTGCGTCATCTGTGTCATC
>JAITHX010000234.1 GCA_031279735.1 Prevotellaceae bacterium | reverse complement strand
CGAAAGAAGCTACGGAAACTCAACGGAGTAATGTGAAGATAAGGGGGGAGGCGCTGCGGTCTCCCCCCTTTGAAATTAGGTTCTACCGGAAATTGTGTGGAAAAAGGTTGCGTGTTTTTTCTCCGCGTTGCGGTGTTTTTGTAACGCAAGGGGCGCAGGCTTCGCAAAGGGCGCAAGGGCTTCGCGTCCTGTGCGAAGGGCGTGCGGTTACGAGTCTTGAGGGCTTGACTCGCAGCCTCCGGCAACTTTGCGCAAAGGACGCGAAGCCTCTGCGCCCCTTGCGGAGCCTCTGCGTCCTCTGCGGTGAAAAAACACCGCGACGCGGTGAATAACCGCACAATCCCTCAATGAGGGAATAAGGGTGAATATATGCTGTCCGGAGTCCGCTAAGGGAGCTTTTAAAAATAAGGGTTTTATGGCTTTTCCACACAATTCCCGGCAGAACCAAAAATTAAGAATTGCCGTCCGGCTCCATCACTCCTAAACCCTCCGCATTCCCGTCAGGCAATTCTTAATTCTTAATTCTTAATTCTTAATTCCCGAAGGCAATTCATAATTCATAATTCATAATTCATAATTCTAAGCGTATCTTTGCGCCATGATGTTTTCGGCGTATCGCGGAATAAAGATGTCCGGTTGACGGGTCGGAATTATAAATGGAACAGGATTATGGCAAAGATGAAGTTGAAGGATATTACGGAAAAGTGCGAGAGTATTGTTTCCGATTTGAAGAAAAAGATCTACAAGCCCGTGTATGTGCTTGCGGGCGAAGAACCGTACTATATCGACCGGATAGCGGACTACATTGCCGACAATGTGTTGAGCGAATCGGAAAAAGTATTCGACCGGCTGATTCTCTACGGGAAGGACACCGACGCCAAGACGGTGGTTTTCGCGGCAGCCTGCCCTCCGATGACGGCAAGTCGCCGCGTAGTGGTGGTCAAGGAGGCGCAGCATCTCAAGCTCGAAGATATGGCAACATATTTGAAGTCGCCTCTTCCGACGACTATTCTGGCGCTCTGTCTCAAGGGCAAGACGCTGGACAAACGGCTCAAGCTATACAAGGAGCTGGAGGCAAAGGCGGTGATTTTCGAAACCGCAAAACCATACGACAACGAACTCGCGCAGTGGATAACGAACTATCTGAAAGGCAAAGGCGCGGGCATAGAACCGGCGGCGGCGGCAATTCTCGCCGACCATATAGGAGCCGACTTGAGCCGCATAGTCAACGAACTCGACAAACTTTTCACTCTGCTTCCCGAAAACAACAGGACGATTACCGGCGAACATATAGAAAGAAACATCGGCATCAGCAAGGAATACAATGCTTTTGAACTCTGCGACGCTATCATGACGAAAAATGTGCTTAAGGCGAACAGGATTGTTGACTACTTCGGCAAGAATCCCAATGCCAACCCGATGACGCTGATCATTGCTTCGATATTCGCGCAATTCGTGCGGCTGTTCAAGTATCATGTCGTCAAGGTGCGGCACAGGGATATGCCTCCCAATCAAAAGGCGTCGATCGTCGGAGTGCATCCGTTTTTAATGCGAGACTACGAATCGGCGTCAACGCGATATTCCTTTTCCAAAGTGGTAGGCGTCATCGCGCTGCTGAGGGAGTACGACATGAAAAGCAAGGGACTGAACAGCGCGGCGCCTGAAGCGGAACTGCTCAGGGAACTTGTGTTTAAGATTATGCATTGAATTTTCAATTTTCAATTACCTTTGCACTTTTATTTTTAAAAACGCAGATAAACGATACAATTATGGGAAGGGCTTTTGAATACAGGAAAGCAACCAAACTTAAACGATGGGGGAACATGGCGCGGGTGTTCACGAAACTTGGAAAACAGCTGACTATCGCCGCAAAGTCGGGTGCCGATCCCGCGACTAATCCCGCTCTACGTGCAATTATCCAGAACGCGAAGGCTGAAAATATGCCTAAGGACAACATCGAACGCGCCATCAGGCGGGCGGTGGAAAAGGATCAGTCGGACTACAAGGAAATGGTGTACGAAGGCTACGGTCCCTACGGCGTGGCGTTCATCATCGAAACCGCAACCGACAATCCCACGCGCACAGTTGCCAATGTCCGAAGCTATTTCAACAAGGCGGGCGGCTCGCTCGGAACTTCGGGCAGCGTGGAGTTCATGTTTGAACACAAATGCGTCTTCAGGATAGCAACAAAGGACGGGACAGACCCCGAAGCTCTCGAATTTGAACTGATAGACTATGGCGCGGAAGAACTTTTCGCCGACGACGACGAAACGGTGATCTACGGCGGCTTCGAATCCTTCGGAAGCATACAGAAATATCTCGAAGAACATGGATACGAAATAATCAAATCCAGCTTCGACCGTATTCCCGCCGGCGAAACGAAAAGCCTCGCCCGCGAACAGAGCGCCGAAATAAACAAACTGCTGGAACGATTTCACGACGACGACGATGTGCAGAACGTTTTCCACAATATGTCCGAACCGACCGAATAAGCACCGAATGACAATGAACGGCAACAGATTCGCTTCGATTCCTCCGGCAGTAAAAAATCTTATCGTCGTCAATGTGCTTATGTTTCTCGTCATGCAGTTCGTTCCCGACTTCATGATACGCACGTTCGCGCTCTTTTATCCGACTTCGCCTTACTTCAAACTGTTTCAACCGGTGACGCACATGTTCATGCACGCCGACTTCTTTCATCTCTTCTTCAATATGTATGTGTTGTGGATGTTCGGCCGCATAATCGAACTGGTATGGGGCACAAGGAAGTTCCTGTTCTATTATTTCTTCACCGGTATCGGCGCTGTGGGACTGAGCTTGTTCACTCAGTGGCTCACCGCTTCGGCATCGATCCATTCGCCGGTGCTCGGAGCTTCGGGAGCGGTTTACGGAGTGCTGGTGGCGTTCGCGGTGATGTATCCCGACGTGGAACTCCAGCTGATTTTCCCTCCGGTGCGGTTCAGGGCAATATGGCTCGCCGCAATATGCGTGCTGATAGAACTCCTGCTCGGCGTCATCGGCGCGAACGACAATATCGCTCATTTCGCCCACCTTGGCGGGATGCTGTTCGGCTTCCTCCTTGTGAGATACTGGAAAAGAAAGGGAACGCTGTTCCAAAACGACGACTTCAGAAACGGATAAAACATTGAAGACATTATAACTGTAACATCAAACAAAATAGTAAATGCAAACTGATTTAAAGAAAATCATATCGATAACGGGACATTCGGGTCTGTATCGGTATTTGTCGCAGGGACGCAGCGGAATCATAATCGAAAGCCTGAAGGACGGCAAACGAACAGTAGTGCCCAAAGCGACGAAGATAAGTTCGCTTTCGGAAATAACGATTTATACCGAATCGGACGAGGACATGCCCGTTAAGGACGTGCTGCTCAAAATAAAGGAACAATCGGGAGGAACATCGGCGCCTTCGCACAAATCGCCGCCCGACGAACTGACCGCCTATTTCGCTTCCGTTGTCCCGGAATACGACAAAGCCAGAGTTCACACGTGGCACATCGTGAAGATTATCGAATGGTACAACCTTCTCCTCGCGCACGACATGCTCGACTTCGAGAACGCTGAAGAAGCGAAAGCGGAATAATCGCGAACAAAACAAAACCTCGAATCATGAAACTTGCAGCAACGCTGCTATTTGCCATGCTTGCGGCAGCGACGGCGTGCAAGGCGGAAGATTTCAAGGTGATGTTCTACAACGTCGAAAATTTCTTCGACACTTTCGACGATTCGCTCACCTCCGACGAAGCGTTCACCCCCTTCGGAACAAACCATTGGACATGGGAACGCTTCGTTCGCAAACGCAACAATATCTATAAAACCATAGTGGCGGCAGGCAAAGGCTCGCTCCCCGACGTCGTCGGACTCTGCGAGGTGGAAAACCGCCGCGTGCTGCGGCAGCTCGCCGAACAAACCCCTCTCTCGAAAGGCAATTACGGAATAGTTCACTACGATTCGCCCGACCGACGGGGCATAGACGTCGCCCTGCTCTACCGTCGCGATTCGTTCACCGTAGCCGCTTCGCGGGCGCACCCCGCAGGCTCGCGAACCAGAGACATACTCCACGTGAAAGGCTTCACCCCGCACAACGACACTCTGCACTTCTTCGTCAACCACTGGCCATCGAAGGGCGGCGGCGCAGCTTCGGAAGCCGGAAGAATGTCGGCCGCCGCCAAACTGAAAACGCTGGTCGATTCGCTCTTCAGCGAAAATATCAACGCGAATATCTGCATCATGGGCGATTTCAACGATTATCCCGACAGCCGCCCGATAAGCCTCCTCGACGCAAAACGCGAAAACACAGGCGCCGGTCATCTCTACAACATGTCGGTTCATTTGCAGGACGAACATCGCGGCACAATCAAATTCCAAGGACGATGGGAACTCATAGACCTCTTTTTCGTTTCGGGCAACTTGCGATTCAACGAACGCGGACTGCATTGCTCTCCCTCGTCGGTCGAAATATTCCAAGCCGATTTCCTGCTGAAAACTTCTGTCGGCGAAGGCGTGTCGCTCCACCGCACTTATATGGGACCGCGATACGCGGGCGGATTCAGCGATCATTTGCCGATACTGATAGTCTTTACTCGGCTGTAGGGTTATGCGGGGCGTCCCGCTATGGACGAAATGCCGGCGGAAAAAACGTCACCCTCCTATTCTTAGGGATGTGTTAGAAATAACTTAGAACACAGATGACGCAGATTCGACAGATTAACGCAGATTCAAATCCGCGTAAATCTGTGTCATCTGCGTCATCTG
>JAITHX010000208.1 GCA_031279735.1 Prevotellaceae bacterium | reverse complement strand
CCGGTGCTGCATCAGGTTGGCGAACGAAGTATCCTTAAAATACAATTTGCGAATGTTATACATTATGCATGGATAGTTATAAAGTTGTTATACGATTGTTACGGGATTAGCGCGCAGATAACGCGGGATTAGCACGCAGATGACACGGGATTAGCACACAGATGACACGGGATTAGCACACAGATGACACGGGATTAGCACACAGATGACACAGATGACACAGATAACGCAGATGACACAGATGACGCAGATGACGCAGATGACACAGATGACACAGATAACACAGATGACACAGATGACACAGATGACACAGATGACACAGATAACACAGATAACACAGATAACGCAGATGACACAGATAACGCAGATAACGCAGATGACACAGATTTACATATCCAGTTCTGCAATCCGCGTAAATCCGTTTAATCCGTGTCATCTGTGTCATCTGTTCAATCTGTGTCATCTGTGTGCCAATCCCATGTTATCCGTGTGCCAATCCGTTTAATCTGTTTAATCTGTGTCATCTGTTCAATCTGTGTCATCTGTGTGCCAATCCCGTGTTATCCGTGTGCCAATCCGTTTAATCTGTTTAATCTGTGTCATCTGTTCAATCTGTGTCATCTGTGTGCCAACCCTGACGGTAGCGCTTCGTTGTTACCCGTCCGGTAGGCAATTCTTAATTCTTAATTCTTAATTCTTAATTTCCTCAGGGCAATTCTTAATTCTTAATTCTTAATTCTTAATTTCCGCAGGGCAATTCTTAATTCTTAATTAAGTGTAACGCTTCTTGCCCATGTCGCAGTATATAGATTCCGGCGGGATACGCGGAGACATCTATCACTGTTTGCGTTTCTTCGACGGGGAAGGAATGTAGCAGTCGTCCGTTCAGGTCGAACAGCTGGATGCGCGGCGCGGCGTTCAGAGCGTCGGTTTCTACAATGACGTTGCCCGAAGTCGGATTCGGGTAAGCGGTCAGACTGTTGCCGCTCTTCGTTTTGCCGGTTACGCTCAGCGGACAAGTGGCGACGGAATATTCGCCGACGGAAAGCTGCACGGAATAGTCTCCCGCCGACAGTTTTCCGGCAGCGTCGTAGAGATACGGACTTGTTTCGCCTTTCAGGGCGGCGCCATTCTTCGTCCATTGAAAGCTGTCGAAGCTATAACCGCCGTTCGTTTTCTGATTGAGGTTCACGGCGAGCACATCGTTCCAGTAGCGCACAATGAGCGAGCGGTCGAAGGGACGGACGACGTTCACGTTATAGTCCAGCGTGATTCCGTTGCTTGAACGCGAACGTATCAGAAACCGGTTGATGCCCGGTTTAAGAACTATGTAACCGTCGGCTATGTCGGTTTTTGTTCCGTTGACGAAGGATTCCGCCGAGCCGCCGACAGGAGGCGAAACGGTGAAGGACATTTCGGCTATGCCGCACGACACATTCAGCCTATAGTCGGTGACGTCGGGATCGAAGGCGGGAACAAGCGTGCCTTCGGCTACGGCGAAGTTTGCCAGCCGGTTGTCGTGGGATGCGTCGCGAACTACGGTCACGGTGTAGGCGGCAGTCGTCGTGCCGTTCTCCGCAGTCACCGTAACGGAGAAGCTGTTCGTCCCTACGTTCAGGTTTTTAGTTCCCGTGCCGGCAACCGTCGCCTTAGCGTGATTCGCAACGGCGGCTATCGTGACGGAAGTGACGCTATTCGCCGCGCTTGCCGTATAGCTCGTTGTGTTTGCGCTGAACGCGGGCGACAGCGCGACGTTCCCCAGCGACAGTGATTTCAGCGTTGCATCCGACGAGAGCGAAGGCGCGGCGCGGGTCACGCTTATATTATATGTCTTCGTTGTGCCGTCCTCCGCAGTCACCGTAACGGAGAAGTTGTTTGCGCCGACGTTCAGAGTTATAGACCCCGTGCCGGCGACCTTAGCCTTAGCGTGATTGGCGGCGGCGGCTATCGTAACGTAGGTGACGCTATTGGCTGCGCTTGCCGTGTAGTTCGTTGTGTTTGCGCTGAACGCGGGCGACAGCGCGACGTTCCCCAGCGACAGCGACCGCAGCGTTGCATCCGACGAGAGCGGCGCGGCGCGGGTCACGCTTATATTATATGTCTTCGTTGTGCCGTCCTCCGCCGTCACCGTAACGGAAAAGCTGTTCGCTCCCGCGTTCAGAGTTTTAGTCCCTGCGCCGGCAACCTTCGCCTTAGCGTGATTAGCGGCGGCGGCTATCGTGACGGAACTGACGCTGTTGGCTACGCTTGCCGTGTAGTTCGTTGTGTTTGCGCTGAACGCGGGACTAAGGGCTACGTTCCCCAGCGACAGCGACCGCAGCGTTGCATCCGACGAGAGCGCGGCACCCTTGCTTACCGTCACTTTATAGACCTTTGTCGCTCCGTCGAAGTTCACTGTATGGATTTCGACGACGGCAGGATTCGACGAAAGCGAATGGCGCCCGTTGCCCGAAGTGATTGCTATGTCGGCGTTGTCCACCGCAGCCGAGACGTCTATGTAAGCGGTATTGTCCGGCACGTTCACCGTATAGTTCGCCACCGCCGGATCGAACGCCGGCGACAGCGTGCCCGGACTGACCGAAAGACTCGACAGCGAAGGATCAATGTATTCGGAGTAGTGCGACACCGCATGTTTCGTTTGCCTTATCGTCAGCGCGTTGTTCCTGTCGGCAGCGCCTATTGCCGCCCCGTCGAAGGTGATGTTCGGGTCGGAAAAATAGGGGATGCGCGGAAACCACTGACCGTCGCCCATGTTCTCGTAGGTCATCACCGTAGCCATTTTGTCGCCGTTCGCCTTCGTCCCGCGCCAGCCCGCAGAATAGGAAAACAGCTTGTCCCTCTGAGGCGAATTGGCGTCGTAGTGACCGCAGCCCATGTTGTGGGCTAATTCGTGAACCATTGTGTAGGTGTCTGCCATGTATCGCGCTCCGGCAACCGCGAACGCCGATTCGGGCGTCCCGTCGGCATTCGAGAGAATGTAGCCCACTCCCGCCACGCTTCCGGAAGAAACGTCGGTGACTAACATCACCATGTCGGCTCTGTGGAGCTGCCGCAGGTTGTGAACCTCGTCCATAAACCCGTCGGTTCTATTCCTCAGCCGGCTCAAATCGGTGTGCATGTCCGCTTCGGCATAGTTCGTCCGGTGCTTGCGGACGAGATTGAGATGCACGTTGGCGCGCGAGTTCGTCATCACAGTGTTCGCCCTCTGCATCGCTCGGTCGATCATGTCGTCGATGTCAATGACGGTCGAGCTGTTCTCCGCCCAGACCCTCGCATTTTCGGTATAGACTATCAGCAGGTCGATGGTGACGCTTTCGTCGAGATTGCCCGCAGCCCTCGTTGCCGGACGCGACGAACGGGTTCGCGCCCCGCCGCCGCCGTCATCGTGATCGTCGTGATCCGTGCATGCATGCCCCGCGCAAACTGCGCAAACGTGCCCCGAATCATCGGGACTTGCAGCTTTGTTGCGCGAAACCGAATACTGCCCGTCGCGACCCGTCGCGAAAAGCTGTTCGTCAGTCCCGTAGAACTCGACGGCAACAGATACGCCCGCATCCGACACCGACACGAAGCAAGTGCCTCGTTCGGCGCCCGCGAGTTCGGCAGTGATGCCCGTAACGCCGTCGTAGCTGCGCGATACTCTCCGAATCACCGCCTTGTCTTTCCAGCCCGGAAAGCGGTCGAACGCCAGAGTGTCGCCCCGACTGTTATCGTCGAGTGTTTTAAGTTGAAAATCGTTGTGGAAGCCTATCGTTCTCCTTGCATGGAGAGGAGAAAAAGGCAAAGCCGCGTAGAGCGCAAGCAGTGCGGCAAAAATAGTTCCGAGCCTGAACCGGCGCGGAGAAACAGATGTAAATTCAATCAAATAACCTTTCATTCGCAGTTAAGATATACGCCGCAAAAGTAGAAAGAAACTTCGGCACGCGAAAAAATATTTTCGGGGAATGAAAAAACAAGCTATTTTTACACTTTAATTTAAAACAAAGTATATGAAATCGACATTTAGCTTCTTTCGCTGCCTTCTCAGCCCTCTCAGCCTTCTTGCAGCGTTAACAATCCTGTCGCTATCCTGCGGACACCCGAAAAAGGAATTGAACATTATGACTTTCAATATCCGCTACGACAATCCGGCAGATGCCCCCAACGCATGGACGAACAGACGGGAACACGTTGCCCGCACCATCCTCCGCCACAACATCGACATCGTCGGCTTTCAGGAAGTCCTGAACGGACAACTCAACGACCTCAAAGCGCTTCTGCCCGAATACGACTGCTTCGGCGTCGGACGAACCGACGGCGCCGAAGCAGGCGAATACTGCCCCGTGTTCTACAAGCGAAGCAGATTCAAACTCGAAGATTCCGCCTGCTTCTGGCTCTCCGAAACTCCCGACGCGCCCGGCTCAAAAGGATGGGACGCCGCCTGCGAACGGATTGTCACTTGCACCCGACTGTCCGACGCCGACGCCAACGCCGATGCCGATGCCGATGCCGACGCCAGCCGGCGCCAAATACTGTTCGTCAACACCCACCTCGACCACGTCGGCGCTGTTGCGCGAAAGGAAAGCGTAGCCCTGCTGCTGCGCAAAATCGGAGAGATGCGCAAAGGCGCTCCCGTAATCCTCGTCGGCGACTTCAACGCCCCGCCCGACAACGAGATTATCTCCGGCTTCACCCGCGCTTCCGACACTCTCCGGCTGACCCACGTTCTGCAATCCGCCGCCCTCAAAACCGGCGCCGCATGGACATTTCACGCTTTCGGCGCTTTGCCCGAAGAACAACGCTCGCTTATCGACTACATATTCGCCGACCCGCAGTTTGAAACTCTCAGCCACAACGTGCTGCCAGCCTCGACGGACAACGGCGTCTTCCTATCCGACCACTGCGCGGTGAGCGCGCGATTGAAATATTAACCCGCAACAACACAAATCTAAATCCGACAGCCATGTTTCGAATCCTGCTCTCGACGCATTGCCTCATCGTTCTGCTTATTTCGGCAGTGATGATCCGCAACCACACCAAACGCGACCCGCTGCGCACCATGATGTGGGTGATAGTGCTCTATTTTCTCCCGATTATCGGACTGATACTGTATTTCTTCTTCGGTCAGAACTACAGAAAGACAAAGATATTCAACAAAAAGACTCTCCGCGACCTCAAATACATCGACCGCCTCACTAAACGACAGGTTCACCTGCTCCACAAAAAGGAAATCTTCGAAGACTATAACTCCAAGCAGGATGTCAGAAACATTATGACCCTCCTGCTCAACAACAGCAAAGCCCTAGTCTCGCGCCACAACCGCATCGAAACCTATCACACCGGCGACGCAACCTTCAGCGCGGTCAAAACAGCGCTCCGCTCGGCAAAAAGCCACATCCACATGGAATCCTACATAATCGAAGACGACCTCATCGGCAACGAAATAAAAGATATACTCGTCCGGAAAGCTCTCGACGGCATCGACGTGCGCGTGATCTACGACGACGTGGGCAGCTGGCATCTCTCCTCCAGATACACGCGCGACATCGTCCGCGCCGGCGGAAAGATACTGCCCTTTATGAAAGTGCGCTTCCCGTTCTTCTCGAGCAAGCTGAACTACCGCAACCACCGCAAAATCCTCGTCATCGACGGCAAAGTAGCTTTCATGGGCGGCATAAATATTGCCGACCGCTATATCGACGGCGGAAAATACGGCTACTGGGCGGATACTCACATGAAAATAGAAGGCGAATCGGTCGAATCGCTGCAAATTATCTTCATGGTGGACTGGTATTTCGTGTCGCGGGAAATTCTCCTGAAACGATGCGAGAAATATTTCCCCGCACATCCCGCAGTGAGCGACGAAACTCTCGTCCAGATAGTCACTTCCGGTCCCGACAGCGACTGGGCTAGCATCATGCAAGCCTATTTCTTCATAATCAACGGAGCGAAAAAGCATATCTACATATCCACTCCCTATTTCACGCCCAACGAAAGCATCCTGACCGCCCTTAAGACCAAATCGCTTAGCGGAGTGGACGTCCGGCTGATGCTGCCCAGCAGAAGCGATTCCCGCTTGGTCTATCTCAGCACCCTGTCCTACCTGAGCGAACTGATGGAAGCCGGCATAAAAGTATATCTCTATACCAAAGGATTCAACCACTCCAAATTCATCACCGTTGACGGACACCTCTCCGCCGTAGGCTCCGCCAACATCGACATGCGCAGCTTCGAACACAACTTTGAAGTCACTTCCATCATCTACGACGAACGCATCACCCGACAACTGGAAAAATCCTTCCAAATCGACATCCAAAACAACAGCAAACCCGTAAATCCCGAAAAATGGAACTCCCGCCCAGCTCGCAAAAACATACTCGAAGGATGTGCGCGACTGCTGACACCGCTTTTGTGAATTAAGAATTAAGAATTAAGAATTAAGAATTGCCTGCGGGTCAATTACGAATTACGAATTACGAATTACGACCGGCTTCGGCTGTATCAATTACGAATTACGAATTACGAATTACGAATTACGACTGCGGATGTACAGCCGAAGCGGGTCGTAATTCGTAATTCGTAATTCGTAATTGAAAGAAAGGGTTATGCCGGGAATTGTGTGGAAAAAGTTTGCGTGTTTTTTCCCCGCGTTGCGGTGTTTTTGTAACGCAAGGGGCGCAAAGGCTTCGCAAAGGGCGCAAGGGCTTCGCGTCCTTTGCGAAAGGCGCGCGGTTACGGGTCTTGAGGGCTTGACCCGCAGCCTTCGGCGACCTTGCGCAAAGGACGCGAAGCCTTTGCGCCCTCTGCGAAGCCTCTGCGCTCCTTGCGGTAAAAAAACACCGCGACGCGGTGAAGAACCGCACAATCCCTTAGTAGCAGAACCTGATTTCTTATTACAAAACCGGCACCTTCAGGGATAGGATCAACGGATTCACGCCACCACCCTTATTTGTTCGACATCCATAAATGCAAAAATTATACGTATCTTTGTAGAAATTTTAAACGAAAAAGATTATGCGATACTTTAACACCGCCGGTCCATGCAACAGAGCAGACCACTATATGATAGAACCTTCGACACGTCTCAGGGGCGTCGAGCAGCTGATAGACACGAAGCAGTATTTCGTCATCCACGCCGCGCGTCAAAGCGGGAAAACAACCTATCTGCACGATTTGACAAAACGTCTCAACGCGGGAGGACGTTATTATGCCTTATGCTGCTCTCTGGAAACCCTGCAAAACATTGTCGATCCGCGCGAAGGCATTCCGGAAATAGTAAGAACAATCAAAAACACACTCGAAAAACAGAATATCCCCTTCGGAACGGAGTTTGCAAAAAATCCCGATTACGACAACTTCTCCGACATGCTGAACATGGAGCTGACATTGTTCTGCAAAATACTCGACAAGCCGCTGGTCATTCTGTTCGACGAAGCCGACTGCCTGAGCGACGACACTTTGATTTTATTCCTGCGACAGCTGCGCAAAGGCTACAACGACCGCAGCTTCACGCCCTTCGTTCATTCCGTCGCTCTGGTGGGAATGCGCAACATCCGCGACTACAGCGCCAGAGTCCGCCACGACAGCGAATCGTTCGGCAGCGCAAGCCCGTTCAACATCATTACGGAAACATATACGCTGAAAAATTTCACCGGAGAGGAAATACGCGAATTATACCTCCAGCACGCCGATGAAACTGGACAGAGGTTTGAAGATTCCGCCGTCGATGCGGTTTACGGACAGACAATGGGACAGCCATGGCTGGTCAACGCAATTGCCCGCGAGGTAATCGTGAAGATGTTGCAGTCCGATTATTCCAAACCCGTCACCGGAGAACTTGTCGAGGAGGCGATTCAGACTATCATCCTTCGCCGCGACACGCACATCGACAGCCTGCTCGAACGACTGAAAGAGGAACGGGTGCGCAATGTCGTCGAGCCGATGATTACCGGAGACGAGGAGCAGACGGACGAATCTTCGGACGACTATCAGTATGTCCTCGATCTTGGACTGATACGCAGCGAAAACGGTACGACCGTGCCGGCGAATCCTATCTACGGGGAAGTCATCGCGAGAACGCTGTCCGCCGGCTATCAGAAACGAATTGCCGCGAGCAATCCCGACTACCTGATACCCCGCTACCTGAAGGACGGGCGCATCGACATGGATTTTCTGATGAAGGACTTTCAGAATTTCTGGCGCGACAACAGCGAAATATGGAAAAAACGCTTCGACTACGCGGAAGCCGCGCCTCACCTGATAATGATGGCGTTTTTGCAGCGCGTGATAAACGGCGGCGGACAAATTCGTCGCGAAATGGCTGCCGGAACCAGACGGCTCGACTTGTGTCTCGTTTACGAAAACGAAAAGTATCCCATAGAGCTGAAACTGCGTCGCGGTCCCGATACCGTAAAAGAGGGACTCGTTCAGACCGCCCGATACGTCGATTCCTGCGGCTGCCGCGAAGGCTGGCTCGCCCTCTTCGATCTGCGGAAAAAGACGAAATGGAGCGAAAAGCTGTTCATAAGGAAAAAAGCGGTCGATGAAATAACCGTTTACATCGTGGGACTGTAGTCCAATTCGATTTTCAATTAGCTCTTGACCACCACCGTAATCGAGCGCGGGACTATTTCGAACACGAAAGGCGAAAACCCGAGCGCCTCTCCGTCTATTTCTATCGGCGACGGCGGAAACGATTCTACTTCTATCCGTTTCGCCTGCGACGCCAGCACTCTCGGATGCGTGTATATGCGTCCGTTGTACAGCTTTCCGAAACTGCCTATCATCCAGAATTTGTTGATCTTTCTCACTATGGTTATGTCTATCAGTCCGTCGTCGAACACCGCCGCCGGCATGGGGTTCATCCCGCCTCCGTTGTACGGACCTATGCCGATGGAAGCGTTGAACATGTAGTCGTCGAAAAAAACCTCGTCGTCGAGTTTTATCCTGAATCTTTTGCTCTTGTATTTCAGCAGCGCCTTAACCGCGCCGATAACGTAAAGTCCCCTGCCCTTGCGCCCCTCGTCCTTCATCTTGTTGAAGTAGCGATTGGCTATGGCGTCGAAACCTATTCCCGCCACGTTAGCCATGTAGCGACGGTGAGTGATGCGCGTCTCGCAATAAGTAATCAGCCCCACATCCTGACAAACTGTATTCGTCTCGACTATCGCCTTCACCGCCTCGCTGTAATGTTTCGGAATGCCGTACATCCTCACCCAGTCGTTGCCCGTTCCTACCGGAATCACCGCAAGCAGCACCTCCGTAGTCGCAACCTGTTTCTGGATGAAAATCCCGTTCACTATCTCGTTCACCGTGCCGTCGCCGCCCACAGCCACAATCTTCCTATAACCGTCGTTAACAGCTTTCACCGTAAGCTCTACCGCGTGATATTTCTTCTCCGTGAAGACACAAGTAAACTCCACTCCTCTTTTGTTCATCAGATTGGAAATAATCGGCCAGTCGCGCAGTCCGTAGCCCAGACCCGCCTTCGGATTCACTATCACCATCCACGAAGACTTGTTCATCGTCAAAAGATTTTCCGTTTGTTCAGCTCGCTTCTGTAGGCGCTGGCGTTTTGATTGTGCTGCTGCAGAGTCTTGGCAAAGACATGCGACCCCGAAAAATCCGACTTGGCGCAGAAATACAGATAATCGTGATGCTCGTAGTCCAGCACCGCGTCAACTATCCTGCGCGACGGAATACAGATAGGCCCCGGCGGAAGCCCCTTGTACATATACGTGTTGTAGGGCGAATCCGTCTCCGTGTGCGACTTCAGCACTCGACGCAGCGAAAAGTCCCCCACAGCGTATTTCACCGTCGGATCCGACTGAAGGAGCATCCCCCTGTGCAGACGGTTGACGAAAACGCCCGCAATACGCGACAATTCGCCGTATTTCGCCGTTTCCTCCATTGCCAGCGAAGCCAGAATCATGGCTCCCTCGCGACTTAGCTTGGCGGCTTCGAGCTTCGCCGTCCTGCTCGCGTTCCAAAACCTGTCGTACAAGTTTTTCATATCCCTGAACAGCCTGCGCGCATCTCTGTTCCAGTAAACGTTATACGTATCCGGCATAAAGAGAAGTATCCCGTTCGACACATCGAATCCGAGTTCCGCAAGAAAAGCCGAATCATTGAGCAGCACAACGAGTTCGGACGAATCCGCCTCCAGCTGACCGGAAATTATCTCCGCCAGCTTCTCCTTAGTCCGTATGTTGCCCGATATTACCAGATTCACCGGCGTCTGGCGTCCCTGATTCAACATGCTGATCATCTGTCGATATGTCGAATTGCGCTTCACCACATAATGCCCGCTCTTCACATTGACGAATCCGTTCAGCGCGGCATAGCGCAAAAACTTCTCCCGCCCGACAGCAATACGCGCCGAAACAAGCGAATCGGCTACATCCTCCATCGTTGCCCCGGAAGGAATAAACAAACTCTTCGAAGCGGCGCGCAAGTCTATGCGCTCGCCGAAATACACTTTAGTAGCGATAAATAAGGAGTACGCCATCACATAAGTCACCGTGATGTACACGGCTATTTTACTCTTTTTTCTTCTTTTCATTTGAATACGGAGTTCATCGTTCCGATAATTTATACTTGTTGATTTCCAAAACAATCGATGTGCGCGCACCCGACCGGCAATCACGTGAAATCGCCCGCAAACTTACGTGTTTTATTCCTAACGGGCAAATTTGGAATATACCCCGAAAAAACGCGCGAGACTTGTATCCGGAAATTTTATTTAACTTTGCCGGCGTTAGTTTTTGACGAAACTTACGGATAATAATGTTTTTTTGACATGTTATACAGTGATTATACAATGGTTATACGGTAGTTATACGATCGATTTCCGTATAAATCGCTGAGCCTCGCTTTCATCAGCCCTCTGAAAGTTCCCCGCAGGCTTGCGGGAGACTTTCAGAGTTCTCTGAAAGTTCCCCGCAGACCTGCGGGAGACTTTCAGAGTTCTCTGAAAGTTCCCCGCAGGGCTTGATCGGAATTGCACACGTCTGAGATCCTGT
>JAITHX010000111.1 GCA_031279735.1 Prevotellaceae bacterium | reverse complement strand
TGCAATCTCCTCCTGCAAGGCGATTGCGGTAGGCCACACTACCATGTAATTTTGCAGCTTGACGCACGGCAGCCACTCCGTGCGTTCTCTGCGGCACAGTATGAATTATGAATTGCCTGACGGACGTGTCAATTACGAATTACGGATTACGGATTCATAATTAATATTCGTATCTTTGTCGCATCTGATTTTTAAACGAAAACAACATGAACGGTAATACATTCAATGTATATTGCGACGAAAGCACTCATCTGGAACACGACGGACAGCCGTATATGATTTACGGATATGTCGGCATCGCCTACAACCTGATGAAACCGGCGAAAAAACAAATTGCCCTGATAAAACGAAACCACCAGTGCGGCGCCGAACTGAAATGGAGACATGTCTCGGAAAAGAACTATCTTCTCTACAAGGAGATAGCGGACTATTTTTTCTCTCTGAAAGACTTTGGTTTCAGAGCTGTCATCGCAGACAAGTCGCAAATAGACGACAGTCGTCCAGAGTACTCGTTCAACGATTTCCATTTCAGGATGTATTTTCAATTGCTGCACCACAAGATGGATATGGAAAGCGTGTACAACGTGTATTTCGATATGAAGGATACTTGCAGTCAACGGAAACTGCACCAGTTAAGAGATATGCTGAAATGGAACGCCGCCATACGGAATTTTCAGTTCATACGTTCGCACGAAAGCTGTTTCGTTCAGATTGCCGATGTTTTAACGGGTGCCGTCAATTATCGGCTGAGAATGGACAAGGGAGTGCTTGAGGGAAAAAATCCCGCCAAACGGAAAATTGCGGATATTGTCATGAAGCACGCAAATCTGTCGCTGCGCGAAACCGCGACGAAAAGCGCGAAAAAGTTCAATCTGTCCTTTGTATCACTGCAATGAACCGTTATGCCGTTGAACAAACTGCAAAAATACCCCGATCTGCTTGAGATACTGCATTTGTCGCCCGATACAAGAGACGAAGTGTTGCGAAGCGTCTTTAACCGCGACATCGAAGACAATCCTGATTTTTCTTTCAGGAAAAAGCGGATTTATCCTATAAAATCGGATGGCAAAATCGACATGGACAGACAATTCATGCATTTGACACGCGAAGAAGTCACAGAAGAAGACGAAAACGGACGAAAATATCCAAAACGAGTGTTCGATCGGCACCGTTCCATGCGCCTGCATTGGATACGGCATCATATCGAGGAGCGCTTGCCGGACAAGATAGAGGTGTTCAGCGTGATGGAAAGAGATATGAAATGGAGGAAAGACTTGATAAAAACATACATTTACGACAGCGACGAAAAATATATTATCGTTTTGGAGCCGCACAGGTCGGGAACTGGCTACTATCTGCTCTCGGCTTATTATCTGAATCGCAGTTACGGAGTGAAAGGGATAAAAAAGAAACTGAAGAAGAGATTGCCCGACGTATATTGAAAAACGCAAGGCTCGATCTATCCATATATAGACCGAGCCTCGAAACTCCTTCTGCCATGCAGATAAGCACCGCAAAGGTAATTATAAATTACGAATTACGAATTGTGCTATTAAGGTATCCTGAAAATTCTTTTCGCGGCGATATGTTCTTCGGCAGGATTTGCCTGTTTTGGTCGTTTTTTAGCACACAGATGACACGGATTTGACAGATGACACAGATTCGACAGATTTACACGAATCCCAATCCGCGTAAATCCGTCAAATCTGTGTCATCTGTCAAATCTGTGTCATCTGTGTGCTAAAAACCGCACACTGCGTAACATCAATTCTTAATTCTTAATTCTTAATTCCTAACGTCCGTCAGGCAATTCTTAATTTTTAATTCTTAATTCTTAATTCCTATCGTGGAAATTCTTAATTCTTAATTTTTAATTCTTAATTCCCAGATAAGCGCCGGATGCTGCAGCCGTATATATTCCAGCGTGTCGGACGAGTAGCTCCATGCGGATTTGAACACCGGTTTGTTTTTGTGCAGGTATTCGGCGGCGACGATTCGGCGGGTTTCGTCGAACAGGTAGCGGGCTTCGTCGCGCTTCGGCAGGGAGACCCTACATTCGGCGGCGGAACACTCGCGGTTCGGCGACGCGAGATATGCGCCGGTTATCAGCGCGAA
Source organism: Prevotellaceae bacterium (assembly GCA_031279735.1). Taxonomy (GTDB): domain Bacteria; phylum Bacteroidota; class Bacteroidia; order Bacteroidales; family UBA932; genus JAIRLF01. Next base: position 4,740 of record JAITHX010000111.1, on the reverse strand, counting down.
GGTTTTTTGAAGGAAGTTCAGCAGTTTCTTTCGTTTCAGTTTCTTTGCGGCGTGGAGCAGTTCGTGTCCGTCGGCGTCCACATACATGTCGAGCAGTTTCGGTCCGGCTATCGAAGTGAACAGCACACGGAAGCGCGCGTTTTCGCGCTTCATTATCGCTATGCCGGTCAGTTCGGTTCCTGCTATTGCAATCTTCGCGTCGAACACGAGGGTTGCCGTGTCGGGCATGCAGTGCAAGTCGGGCGGTGCCGTCTGCGCGAGGGCGACGGGGAGATGCAGCGCCGCCGTCAGGCTAATCGACAAGAAACGCTTTATCGGGGAGTTCATTGTTGGTGCGGATGTTTTTGAATCGCATTATGGTTTTGTCGCCCGACACTTCGATGAGGCGCAGCTCTTCGGTGCGGAAAGCGGCTTTGGACAGACGGATGAGTATTTCGGAGTAGTATTCCTTCAGCGTTTTGGATTTGGGCGCGAGCGCAACGAGATACGAATCGGCGTTTTCGCTGACTGCAACCGCGAAGTCGTCCATGTCGAAGATTGTCCCGTTGACCGATGCGGCGGTCAGACGGGCGATTTGCAGCGCTGCCCCCCTGCCTTTGCCCGACACCGTGCGCCGTGCGCCGCCGTCCTTTATCGTTGTCCTGTTGCCGAGCATCGAGAAGACAAAGGGATTCGGCTCGAAGTACTCTATTCTTAACCTCTTGTCGCCGCCGTACTTCATTTGTCCTTCGGTGACGAGTTTTCGCGTGAGCAGCGTTATTTCCTTTTCCTGAACGAAGTCGGCTTCGAGGGTTTTCACTTCGCTCATCTTCTGCCGGTACAGCTGTTCAAAGGCGGCGCGGTCGGCAACGGGGCGGTAGTCGTCGGCGCGAGCGGCGAAGTTTGCCGCGAGCGTCAGTATCAGCGTCAGCATCGGCAGGCTCAATCGGAGCGCCGGACGGGAGCGGGGGAGAGTTCGCGATTCGCGGCTCATTTCTGTTTGTCGTTTCATTGTGCTGTTTGCGTATTGTTTGCTGTTTTCATGCTGTTTTCATTCTGTTTCACCGGTTCACGCCTTCGAACAGGTCGCGGGATGCGTCGTCGGGTCGTTTCTGCGACTTGAAATTGTTGAACGAATAGCTGATGGCGAGGGTCACGAGGGGCGAGCGCGGATGTATGACGGTTTTCGAGAACACGCCCGCGCCGGATTGGGTGTTGACATATTTGGCGGTCGAGAGGAGGTCGCGCAGGCTGAGCGTAGCCGAGAGGCGCCGGTCGAAGAGCTGCTGCCTAAGCGAGAGATTGAAGTAGAAGAAATCTTCGGTGCGCCCCTGCGTGCTTGCCGACGGTCCGACGTAGCGGCTTTCGAGGCGGATTCGGGTGTTTGTCGGGAGGTCGAAGTTGTTGTTGAGCGCGAACTGGCGGTTGAGGCTTTTTGCGCTTTCGCCGTTCGGCTGATAGCTGTTCTTCACCGCATAGCGGTAGATACTGCCGTTGAGGTCGAAAGTCCAGACTTTCGCTGGGCGGAACGAGGCGGCGAGTTCCAGTCCGGAGGAATAGTCGTTGCCGACGTTTGCCATCGAATCGAGGGTCACTCCGGGGCGGTAGGCTACGCGGAGGCGTTCGATCTTGTCGCGGCGGGTGCGGTGGAAGGCGGAGGCGGACGCCGAATGGTCGCCGAAGTCGAGAGCGTAGGTCAATTCGAAGGAGTTGGTGTATTCGGGCAGGATTTTCGGGTTGCCGCACTGGGCGGTGTAGTAGTCCACGTAAACCGTGTAGGGTTCCATGTAGAACAGCTGCGGCTGGGTGATGCGTCGCGAGTAGCCGAAAGTCAGCGCTCCAGCCCTGCCGAACTCCTGCGCGAGGTGGACGGACGGGAAGAGGTCGAATTTGTCGGAAACGTGTTCCGCCCATTCGCGGTTGCTTTCGAGAAGGCGGTGGACGAACTCGCCGCGCAGTCCGAGCCGGTAGGAAAACGATGCGCGTTCGCCCGACAGCATGGAGTAGAGCGCGTGGATGTCGCGACGGAAGAGATACGAGGTGTAGAGATCATCGCGACGTTCAAAGGCGCCGGATGCGGGGTTGAAGAAGTCGATTTTGTAGTCGCCGTCCTCGGTGTAGGTGAAGAAATAGTATCCCGCCTCGAACTTGCCGCGCGCGTTGCGGAAGGGGAGAACGTAGTCGAGATTGCCTTGTGCGGTAAAGCGATATTCGTATTCCCAAGCGCGGTGTCCCTGAGTGCGCCGTCCGTCGGCGTCGAACAGGTCGGTGTAGAAATACTCCATTGCGTCGGCTTCGCGAAAGGCGAGAAACGAGCCTGCGAGCTTGTGGCCTTCGCGGTCGAAACGATGGTCGAACCCGAGTTCGCCGCGATAAGTCATGTCGTGCAGATTTACGAAGTCGCGTCCGTCGAAGGCAAGGTTCACAGTCTCGTTGCCCGACGTGCGGGCATCGTCGTAATGCAGCGCGCCGCCGCGGTTGCGCACCCGATAGCGGGCTTCGGCGGCGAGCGTCCAGAGAGTTTGCCCGCGCTGCAGCTCGACGCCCGAACGCAGGGAATACAGATCGACGTAGCTTTCGCGCGTGCCCGCTATGTCGGTCGAGGCGGCGGTGTCGGCGGCGGCGGCAGTCAGCTTATGCTGTTCGAAATCGCTTTTCAGGTGTCGTCTCGACGCCTCGCCCGAAGTCGTCCAGCCGAACCCGCCTCTTTTTAGCGACGAGTGGAAGTCGAAGCTGCGCGAAGCGGCGGAACTCCCCGCTGCGTTGAGAGTTCCGCTCCAGCCGTCGAGTCTCTGCCTTTTGGTGTTCACATTGACGATGCCCGCGATGCCGTCGGCTTCGTTGCGGGCGGAGGGCGTGGTGACGATTTCCATGCTTTCGACCCGTCCGGCTGGAATCTGCTCCAGCGCCGCCGTGCCGGTAAGCGACGAGGGTTTGCCGTCGATATAAACCTTGAAGCCGGAGAGACCTCGGAAAGATATTTCGCCGTTGACATCGGTTTGCACCGACGGAGTTTGCGCGAGAATGTCGGCGGCAGTACCGCCGGCGGCGGAAACTATGCCCGACGCTTCGATAACCCTTCCGTCGAGCCGGTGCGTCGTCTGCCGTCGTCGGGCGACTATCTCCACTTGCCGCAGCTCCGTTTCAGCAGGCGCCAGAACGATGTCGGGACAAATCACCGCGCGCCTCGCGTCGGTCAGTTCGAGTTCCAGCGCTGCGCCTGCGTATCCGGGCGAAGAAACGGCAAGCGTGTATCGCCCCGAAGCGCCCGCAGTCAGAGAAAACATGCCTTGAGCGTCGGTCGCGGCGCGAGCGACAATCGCGGAATCGGACGAGCGCAGCGTAATCCGAGCCGGGGTATGGGGCATGGAGGCCGCGGTATGCGGCACGCGCCCGACTATGCTCCATGTCTGCGCCGACAGTCGAATCGAAAACAGCAGACAAATAAATACGATAGTTATGCAATTATACAATGGTTATACGGTTGTTATACAATAGTTATACATTTATGCGCGCCAATTTTATATCGGCGAGATTTCCGACAGGCAATTCATAATTCATAATTCATAATTTATAATTCAGAAGACTTCTTCCGGAATTAAATCATTCGGGACATATCCTTTTATTTTTTTACCACGCCGTCGTTTTCGTCCAGCAGAGTATAAGTCCCGGTATCCGTTACTTTGCAGAATAAATAGCCCGAGCGTCCATTTTTCTTTTTTCTCAGATTTTCATCATATCCGCGAGTTCCCTTGACGATATCCTTAAGCGACAGGTTATGCTCTTCATACTTGCCCATTACGCTCATTTCCAATTCCACTTCGTTATAATCCGGAGAAAGTTCCGAAAGCTGATCCAATAATTCTTTCAATTTCATATTGTTCGATATTTTATTTTAAAACACAATTATTTTCTAAAATTCGCCCCAAAGGTAGGTATTTTCAACTAAAATCCTTATCCGTTCCGCGTCTGCATTCTCTATATATTTCACAATATTCGCGTAGATGCCGTGAAATCCGAATCGGGGATCGGTCATTTCCTCTATGACCGTCTTTTTGCTGCGCTTCTGAAACACGAGGCGGTACATTGCCGCGACGAGACCCGTTCTGTCGGAACCGTGATGACAATGAATCAGTATGGGATGTTGCCTGTTCCGAATGATTCGCAGTGCGCGGACCACATCATAGTCGTTTATATGGTGAGCCATCATGCGCACCCGATGGAGTTTCAGACCGGAGTTTCGCGCAATCTTCTCGTCCGAGTGCCAGTATCTCAAGTTGAGAACCTCCTTTATTCCGTAGCGTTCGAGAAGCCTGAACTGCTGTTCGTCGGGCTGCTCGGAACGATAAACGCCACTGTCTATTTCATAAAGATTGTTCAAGCCGCAACCGTCGATTTTTACGGCAGGTTGAGCTGCAAGCGTCGCCGAACGGAGCGCCAGAAAAATAAATAAAACTATAAATCTTTTCATTGCGTAATCTTTTTAATTTCGACTGCAAAATTACGTTCCCTGCGGAAATTAAGAATTGCCGGGAAAATTAAGAATTAAGAATTAAGAATTAAGAATTGCCTGACGGACGCGGGGAGAATTATGAACTGATGTTACGCAGTGTGCGGTTTTTAGCACACAGATGACACAGATTTGACAGATGACACAGATTCGACAGATTTGACAGATGACACAGATTCGACAGATTTACACGAATCCCAATCCGCGTAAATCTGTCAAATCTGTCAAATCTGTCAAATCTGTCAAATCTG
>JAITHX010000004.1 GCA_031279735.1 Prevotellaceae bacterium | reverse complement strand
TGCGGTTCGGATTTTTAGCACACAGATGACACAGATTTAACAGATTTACGCGGATTTCAAATCTGCGTAAATCCGTTAAATCTGCGACATCCCCTAATTCCCGAAGGTAATTCTTAATTCTTCATTTTTAATTCTTCATTTCTAAAGTTCCGGCGTCGGCAACCACAAATGTGCTTCCGCCTATAAATATCACGTCGTCCGGCGATGCGGCGGCGAGGGCTTTGCTTACCGCGTCGGGGACGTTGGGTGTTGTTTCGCCTGTCAGTCCTGCGGCGGCGCATTTTGAAGCGAGTTCTTCGACGTTCATTGAGCGGGGCGCCGACGCTTGAGTGAAAAAGTATAGTGCGTGCGTCGGCAGCAGCGGAATGATGGACGACAAATCCTTGTCGCCTACTACGCCGATGACGATGAACAGTTGCCGGCACGGGACGGCGACGAGCTGCCGCATGGCGAGGGCGAGTCCGTGTGCGTTGTGTCCCGTGTCGCATATCACTGTCGGGTTCTTTCCGACGATTTGCCATCGTCCCCGAAGTCCGGTGTTGCGGGCGGCGCGGGCGAAACCTTCGGCGCGGGCTGCGTCGCTGACGACGAATCCCGTTGTTTTCATCACGGCGAGGGCGACGGCGGCGGTTGCGGCGTTTTTGGTCTGATAGTCGCCCTCCAAGTCTATTTGGAGGGTGAGAGTTCGGTCGGTTCCGAAGAGGTCGGGGTTGCGGACGTCGAAAGCGATTTTCAGAGCGCCGGGCAGCCGTTCTGCTGAACGCGGGGATAAGTGGTCTTCGGCGAAATGTATTGCGGAATGTTGTTCGCGAGCATGGCGGAGGAAAACGGGGTCGGTTGCCGGATGTCGTTCGCCGACAACTGCGGGTATGCCCGGTTTGATGATGCCTGCTTTTTCGCCGGCTATCTTTTCGAGAGTATTGCCGAGGATGTCGGTGTGGTCGAAGCCGATGTTGGTGATTACCGACAGTTCGGGACTGATGATATTGGTGGAATCGAGTCTGCCGCCGAGTCCGGTTTCAATCACAGCCACATCGACCTGCTTGCGGGCGAAATGGTCGAAAGCCATTGCGGAAGTTATCTCGAAGAACGAGGGCTGGAGCGATTCTATGGCGGCGCGGCTGGCGGCGACAAATTCGCATACTGCGTCTTCGGATATTTCCGCGCCGTTGATTCGTATTCTTTCGCGGAAGTCGAAGAGATGCGGGGAGGTGTAGAGACCGGTCGAGTAGCCGGCGGACTGAAGGACGGACGCGATGATGTGCGACACTGAACCTTTGCCGTTGGTGCCGGCAACGTGGACGGTTCGGTATGTGCGGTGCGGGCTGCCGAAAAGGCGGTCGAGCGCCAGAGTGTTGTCGAGGTTTGCCTTGTATGCGGCTTTTCCGGTGCGGTGAAAGACCGGCAGAGTAGAGTAGAGATAGTCTATGGTTTCCTTGTATGTCATTTTACAAATCCCTTAGTTGATTTTACGATTCTGTCCCTTCCCGACATATCTCTGATTATTTCGGCATCGAATCCGCGCGATTCAAACAGTTCGGCGGTTTCGCGTCCGAGCTTTTCGTTGATTTCCACATACAGTCGTCCTCCGGGGCGAAGACGGGCGGCGGCTATCCGCAGGCAGGCTTCGTGGAAGACGAGCGGAGCGGCATCGGCAACGAAGAGTGCGAGATGCGGTTCGTGATTCAGGACGTTGGGCGGGATGGTCGGCGTTTCGCTCCGCATAACGTAGGGCGGGTTGGAGGCGATGATGTCGAAGTCGGTATCGAACGGGAGTTCAGCCTCGCTCAGCATGTCGTGACAAGCGAGCGTCACTCGCGTCTCGTTGGCGTCGAAGTTGTGTCGCGCCACGTTCAGCGCTTCCGGCGAAATGTCGGTGGCGAACACTCTGGCGTCGGGCAGTTCTGCGGCGAGAGTCGCGGCGATGCAGCCGCTGCCGGTGGCGAGGTCGAGAATTGTCGTTTCCCCGCCTGCCGCGCGACGGTCGCGAATGATCAAGTCAACGAGTTCTTCGGTTTCTCGGCGCGGAATCAGCACGGCGGGGCCGACGGCGAAACGGCGTCCGTAGAAATCGGCTGCACCGAGAGCGTATTGCAGGGGCTGTCCGGCGATTATCTTCTCCAGCGCTTTCTCCGCGAGAATTTTTGCGTCTGCTGCCACTGTCGCGGTTCCGGCAAGGATGGAAGCGAGGTTCAATCCGGCGTAATGATCAAGCAGTCGCAATACGACCGCCTGCGCTTCCCGTTGTTCGCAGGCGGTCGATTTCAGCAGATTTAGAGCGAGAGCATCGAAGTATTCGCGGGCATTTGCCGACGCGAAACCTGAACTGTCAGTCATGCAGGGAAATTTCCATGCGTTCGCTGTCGTTTGGCAGTTCGAGAGTTTTCACGCAACAGCCGCTGAGCGGTTTTTCCCATCCCTGCGGGTCGAACGCGGAGACGGGATCGAGAAACGAGCATTCTTCTTCTGTCAGCGGTCGAGCCTCCTGTCCGTTCAGGCTTGCGGTTCCTATGCGTCCGAATCCGTGGAGCAGGAGTTTCAGCAGGGGGAACTTCGAGGGCAGCGTTCCGGAGGGTTTGTCGATTACGATTTTGCTTTCGGCGGGGAGGTAGCTTATCCGGCGTTCGTGGAAATCTCCGCGCTGGTAGTCGAAACTTTCGCCGTCGTCCTCGTAATAGACGAACTCTGTTGCGGTTTTGCCTTTGTAAACATGCAGATAGAGAGTATCGCCCGGATGTTCGCCGGTGTGCTGCACGGGGTCTTGCATGGGGACGATGGAGCCTGCCGCCACGAACGCGGGCAGAGTGTGGAGCGAAAGCGGGAGTATCGAGACGCCGGGTTCGAACTTCTCGTCGTTGTAGAGCGAATAATAGAGTGTTTCGGGGAAATACACTGCGCCGTAGTTCTGAACCGAATCGGAGGGAGCGATCATGAGCGCATCGCCGAAAAAGTACTGATTTTCGAAAAGCGTGTCGTAAACCGCATCGTTGAAAGGAAAGCGAATCGCGAGCGAGCGCATGACGGGCATACCGGTGAGCGAGGCGGTGCGGAACGCAGAGTAGATGTAAGGGATCAGACGGTAGCGCAGACGAATATAGTTGCGCGCTATCTCCATTGCCTCTTCGCCGCAGGTCCAGGGTTCGGAGGATTTGGTGTTTATCTGCTTGTGATTCCTCATGTAGGGCATGAAAGCGCCGATTTGCATCTGTCGAACGTAGAGAGTTGTCGAGGGTTCGCCGAGGAAGCCGCCGACATCCATGCCTACGAAAGCGACGCCGGAGAGACCCAATCCGGTCAACATGCGGACGCCGGACAGCAGATTGGCGTCGGCGGCGGTGCTGTCGCCTGTCCAGACTGCCGAATAGCTTTGTATTCCGGCATAAGCGGCGCGGGTCAGCACGAACGGGCGACGCGAGCGCGAGGCGACGAAAGTCTCGAAAGCGGTGCGCGCCATGAGCAGTCCATATACGTTGCGCGCCTTGAGATGCGAAGCCTTATGCCCTTCGAAGTCGAATATCAGATTGTCGGGCATCTTCTGTCCCCAAGTTGCGATTTCGTTCATGTCGTTCCAGACGCCCTCGACGCCGAAGTCGAGCATCGAATCGAGCCTTTGCGCCCACCATTCGCGAGCCTTGGGATTAGTGAAGTCGGGGAACTTGCACCAGCCGGGCCAGACCTCAGCCTCGTAGTCCTGTCCGTCGGGATATTTCACGAAAATGTCCTTTTCTTTGGCATCGTCCGTGTCGGCGCAGATGCCGGGGTCGAATATCAGCGTGGTTTTGAAGCCCATGTTGTTTAAGTCGCTCAGCAGTTCCGCCGGACGGGGAAAACGTTCGCTGTCCCACGAAAACACCTTGTATTTATCCATATAATGAATGTCGAGAGTGATGCTGTCGCAGGGGATGCGGTTTTCGCGCATCGTTTCGGCAATTCGTCTCACCGTTGCTTCGGGATAATAGCTGTATCGGCACTGATGATAGCCGAGCGTCCAGAGAGGCGGCATAGTCATGCGACCGGTGAGCGCGGTATAGGATTCGATGATGGAGCCTACCGATTTGCCGGCGATGAAATAATAGTCGAGGTTTCCGCCCCGCGCTCCGAACGACGAAAAGCGACGGTTGCTTGCACCGAAATTAAAGTCGGTTTGGCGGGTGTTGTCGAGAAAAATCCCGTAACATAGCTCTTTGCGCACTCCGTTGTGCAAGTTGTCGTGCAGCCCGATGTAGAAAGGGATGGACGAATAGAGCGGGTCGGTGTCGGTGCCGTAGGCAAAACTGTCGGTATTCGAGTTTGTGTAGCCCTTGCCGGCTTTGTCCTGACTTCCGCACTTTTCGCCGAGACCGATGAAGCGTTCGTTGCGCTGGAGGGACTTGTAGGCGGTGACATGATTATCGGTCATGGAATTAAAGAGACCCGGCTCGTCGCGGTTGATTATCGTTCCGTCGAGCGCAGTGAAGGCAACGGCGAAGCGGTCTAAGTCGATTCGGGTTATAAATTCGCTTGTAGCAAGCGTAATGAACCCGTCGTTCTCCTCCAGGTCGAACGGGACGGCTTCAGGCTCCCTTTGCACGGCGTAGGAGAACGGTTCGAACTCGCGAACGAACGACAAGTTGCACCGAACCACGCTGGGAGAATAGAAAGATATCGCAACGTCGGCGTTCTCGCAGTGCAGGAACAGTCCTTCGACGCAACGGATGTGCGACAGCACCCGTCCCGCGTCCTTTACAATAGCGTTCATGATTTAGGGGTTTTAGAGGTTTTAGAGGTTTTAGAAGTTTCAGTTCCGCTGCGATGCAGATTCAGCAGCTGTTCGATGTAAGCCTCTGCCGCCGCAGAGTCGGCGGGCGAAGGCGCCCAGTGGGCGGTATTTTCGGGCGATACCGGCACAAAGGGACCGGGTTTCACTTCGTAAACAACCGTCGCGGGTTCCAGAACCGCGAGCGAATGCCAAACGCCCGCTTCGAGTTCCATTCCGTAAACGCCTTTGCGCGGCGACACTTCGGTGGATGAGAGTAGCGTTCCCCTATCGTCGAAAAGAAAGATCGCGACTGAGCCTCTCAGTACCAGAAACGTCTCGTTCTTATCGGGGTTAAGGTGGCGGTGGGGCGGGAGATAGGTGCCCGGCTCCATTGCGTTCAGCAGTCTGTTGACGGGATCGTCCAATTCCGCGTGAAAATTATGATTCATTCTCAGTCGCGGACTTTCAAGCGCTTGAGCGGATACGCTGTCAAGCAGTGTTTCATCTATTAATTTCATCAAATTTGAATTATTTTTCATGTTTGCAAACGGGAAGCAAAGGTAAAATCACGGTGAATGTTTCCCGAGTTCTTTCTATTCTGATTTCCGTGTTCGTCAAGAGTTTGAAGCGTTCCGACAGATTAGACAGCCCTATGCCGCCGTCGCCTGCCGCTTCGAGTTTCTCGTGCACGGAGTTGGATACCGTCAGTTCGTTGTCCTCGTTGAGGCGAACGGCAACGGTCATGAAGTTTTCGCTGTCGATCGCATTGTGCTTCACAACGTTTTCTATCAGCGGCAAGAGCGACAGGACGGGAATTTGCAGGTCGTCATGCTTCCGTTTGTCGATGTTTACTGTGAATTTGAGTTTGTCGGCATAGCGTATTTCGAATATATACAGAAGCGCGTTCAGAAAATCAAGCTCTTCGCCGAGTCTGACCATACCCTTTCCGTCGCTCTGGAGAATATAGCGAAACACGCCCGACAGTTTGTGGATATATTCGAGGGTTTCCGCCTTTTTCTCCTCGCGCACCAGAGCGGCTATGCCGTTGAGGGAATTGAAGAAGAAGTGCGGATTTATCCGTCCCGACAAGGCGTCGTAGCGGCTTTGGAGATTTTCTATCTTCAGCTGCTCTATTTCAGTTTCCTTGTGTCGCTGATACGAATACATGGAGTAGGCGTATCCCGCGAAGGTGCAGAGCAGGCAAGCCACGGCAAACTGAAAGAACAGCACGCCGGTGAAACAGTCGTTGTGCCGCGACAGGAAAATGGAAATGCACACGTAGAGCAGATACGCCGCGATGCTAATCAGGAAGTTTTTCAGCAGCCGTCCGAAGAAGGTGAACGAGGTTGCCCGAAGTATATTCACTGAAAGCAGCAGCCGTATCAGCGCGCAAAAGAACAAGTAGCGGAAGAAAAAGAAAACGAAATACTCCGCATCGACGTTCTCCCTATGCCAGAAGAAAGAGTTGATGTTGGGATAAACGACAAAGATGCCGGTCAGAAGACTCAGCGAGGTCATTATTCTGTTTGAAGCGAGTTTGCCGAACACAGTTCCGGATATTTCTTATTCGTATCTCAACGATTCTATGGGATCGCGTTCCGAAGCCTTCTTCGCCGGAGCATAACCGAAAATAACCCCCACGGCGGCGGATATTCCGAACGCCAGAATCACGGAGATGACGGAAACGATGGTCTTTATCTCGAATATGCTTGTGATGAGATACGACAGCAGAACACCGAGCACCACGCCAATCAGACCTCCGCTGACGCTGATGAGTATGGCTTCGGAGAGAAACTGAGCCACTATGTCGGACTTCTTCGCTCCGATGGCGAGTCTTGTTCCTATTTCCTTGATTCGCTCCATGACCGAGGCGAACATGATGTTCATGATTCCTATTCCGCCCACCAGAAGCGAGATGCCGGCGATGGCGCCCAGAACGATATTGAAAATGTCCTTGGTTCGCTGCTGCTGCTTCAGGAGCATTTCCGGCACGGTTATTTCGTAGTCCTTCACGCCCTGATGCCGGCGGATCATCATTCGGCTGAGCACTTCGGTGGTGGAGTTGAGCGCTTCGGTGGCTTCCATCTGCACTATTATTCGGTCGAGCTGATGATAGTTGGTTTCGGCGTTCGATGCCGTCCCCGATCTTACGACTATGCTTCCTCCGCCCACGAATATTGCCGAACTCGAACCCGACGGCTTGTTGAGCACCGCTCTGTTCTTGTATCTCAGCAGGACGGTGGTGACGGGAACGAAAATATTGTCGTTGTAAACGTTTACGCCGGCATTGTCGAAGGAGCTGACCGTGATGTCGGTTTTCTTCAGCACGCCGATTACCTTGAGCCAGATGTTTCCGAACTTTATGAACTTGCCCAGCGGATCGACTTCGTTGAAGAACTTAGTCCTCACGTTGCTGCCGATGACGCAGACCGGAACTCCGTATTTATCCTGTTCGGCGTTGAAATACACGCCGTATTCGAGCGGGAGATTGTAGAGTTTGAAGTAATCCACCGAAACACCCTGCACTTTGGCAGGGTATCTTACGCCGCCATACAGCAGCACGGAATTGTAGCTCACTTCGGGACTGATGTTCTCCACTCCCGGTATCACGCTCTTGATGGCATCCGCATCGGCGAGCGTCAGTCCGGGCGAAAACTTCTTTGCCTGCGCTTCGCCCTCGCTCGACGCCTCCTCCTTGTCGTTCGCCAGCACCGGAACCACAACGATGTTGTTTACTCCAACCATTTTGATCTGTTCCAGAATCTCCTGCTGAGCGCCGTTTCCGATTGCCAGCATGCTGATGACGGCGGCGACGCCGAAAATGATACCCAGAGCCGTAAGCATGGATTTCAGTTTATTGCTCATGATGGCTTCGAGAGCAATAATTATGTCGTGCATATAGCGTTGCAGCATAATAGTATCGTTATAGTGTCGTTATAGTATCGTTATAGTATCGTTTTGTTTATACTGATTGTCTCCTTTCGATTATTGCCTTTATTATCTTCTTCCGCCTCCGCCTTGTTGACGCTGTCCGCCGCCCTGCCGCTGACCTCCTCCCTGACGCTGACCCTGACGACGCTGACCGTCGGGCGGGGGGAACTGTCCGCCGAATCCTTCGCCCTGTCCCCGTCTTCTGCGAAACTCGGACTTCTCGTTTTCCTTGCGGTTTTCCTCTTCTTTCTTCTTCGTTTCGCGTTCCCGAATCAGGGGGATAAGCTCCTGTCCGGCGAGTTTGAATGTTTCGGGATGCGGCGGAGTTGACAGATAGACTTCGTCGCCCTCGTTTATTCCCTGTTCGATGATTCTGAAATTGTCGTTCATTTCGCCGGTGATGACAATCTGTTTGGTGCCGTTGGAGCGATAGACAAAGGGAAGCGAATCGGCGTAAATGGCTTCCAGAGGGAGATAAACCACATTGCTGGTCGAGGAAATGAGTATTTCGTTGGAAGTGGTCATGGAAGGACGCAGAATAGTGTCGGATTCATTCATCAGCACCAGTACTTCAAACACTTTGGCATCGGAATTTTTCAGCTGTTCGCCGGTATTCGCCACCGAAGTGATGGCGCCCGTGTATTTCTTGTCGGGGAAAGCGTCCACCCCTACTCTTACGCTCTGTCCCGCCTTGACCTTGCTTATATCAACCTCGTTCACGTAGGTTTTGGAAACCATTACCGAGAGGTCGGGCAGAGTGGCTATGGTCTTGTCCCAAGGGTTTATGCTGGAACCCGCCTTGCGCTTGTCCCCGCTCCACTCCTTATAATATATGATCATTCCGGGCGAGGGCGCGAAGATTCTGAATTTGCTCAGAAGCGTCATCAAATCTTTGTATTCGTCCTCCTTCCTCATGAGGCGTATCTGAATATCCTTTATCTTGCCCGTTTCCTGCTCCTTTCGCAGCTGATACTTTTTCTGTTCCTGTTCGTAGTTGCGCAAAGCTCTCTCGTAGTCGTTCTGCGCCTTGCGCTGGGTGGCGGGAGGCTCGTAGATACTCTGTTCGACGATGATTTTGGATTCCTCCAGATTGAACAGAAGATTCTGGATATTATCACGGAGCGATTTCAGATTCAGCGATGTGTCCACGAGAGCGTTTTCATACTGCGATCTGATCTGTTCGAGTTCGGTTTCGGTGTTTTTCTTGGTGTTGTCGAGACTCGAGGGGTCGAGCGAAGCCACATAATCCCCCGAATCCACAATGGTGCCTTCGGGAATCATGTCCAGAATCTTCACGTCGCCGACTCTGACGTTTCGTCCTCTAAGTTCGTCGGGAGCGTCTATCCGCACCATCGACGAGGCTTGAAGTTCGCCGGTTGTGCTGACCACAATTTCGAAAAGACCCTTCTGCGCCTTCACCTTTTGGGATGCATCCTCCTTCGATCTCGAAAAATAAAATATTGCAACAGCCGCCGCAGCCGCGAGTCCTATTATGACGTACGTTTTCTTTTTCATGTATTACAAGATATTACACACTATGTTCCTTTTAAAATAAATCGCCCAAAGGTATAATGTTTTTTTCTAATTACGAATTACGAATTACGAAGACCTGTCAATTACGAATTACGAATTACGAATTACGACCGACTTCGGCTGTATCAATTACGAATTACGAAGACCTGTCAATTACGAATTACGAATTACGAATTACGACCGACTTCGGCTGTATGTCCGCAGGTCGTAATTCGTAATTTGTAATTCGTAATTGATCAGGTTATTTCTAACACATCCGTTATCCGATGTTTTGCGCTGTCGATTACCAGCGCCAGCCCCGTCGCGCCCGGAAAGGGAACGAGATAGTTCTTCGCCCTCATCAGTTTCTCGGCTTCGGCGAGTATGGCGGGGACTTTCTCCGGTTCGCGCACCGCTTTCAGTTCCAGAACGAAAGTGTTGCCCCCGTATCGGACTACGAGGTCGCTGCGGCCGAGGTTGGTGTGCATTTCGGCGAAAGCCTCCACTCCGCAGCCGCGCAGGAAGGCGAAAATCGAAGAGCGGTAGAGCCGTTCGCGCACCGTAAATTCGCAGCGGGGGGTGTCGCTTTCTCCGGCGGATGCGAAGTGGTCGAAGGGAATGTCTGCAAGCAGGGAGTTCAGCGCCTTGGTCAACATTTCGATATTCTTTTTCGAGAGTGCGGTCAGCAGCAGGGTGCGCGGGTTTTCAAACGAACCGGCGGCCGACCGGATGTTTCGCGGCTGCAATTCCGACATCGCGTCGCGAACTTCCCTGTTGGGGTAATCGAGGATGAAGGTCGAATCGCCCTCTTTGCGAATCGTCAGGCAGCCGCTCTGATACAGGAATCTTTCCGGCGAAATGCCGAACACTTCGCCCGGCATGCGATCGAAGTCGTCCGATACGAGAATTTCGCGAAACTGTTCGACCGTCAGCTTCTTCGTCCTGAAATATCTTGCTATAGACTTGTAGTTGTCGGATTCCGTCCAGTAGTTGCGGAACGCCTTTTCCCTGAAAAAACACAGAACGGAATACGGATTGTACAATCTGTGCGCCCCGTCGAAGCAGAACCCGCCGTAATAGTCGCGCATCCTTTCGAGCAGACCCTCCGGAGTGTCGCCCGTCGCCTTTGCCGCATCCGCTATATAGTCCGGAAAACATCGAACTATTTCCTCCTCCGTAAATCCGCACATTTCGCCGCACCTTTTGCGCGAGGAAATACGGATCAGACTGTTCAGTTCCGAGAAGACGCCGAACTTCGCGAACCTCGACATGTCGGCTATGAACACGAAACGCAGGTACTGATCGTTCGCCTTGATGCGGATATAAAAGTTCTGAAGCAATCTGCACACTTCTTCCGTCGTTTCCTGATTGTCCGGAAAATCCGAACTGATTTTGTCACATTCGTCGATTAGGATCGCCACCTTTTTATTCTCTTTCCGGCTTGTTTGCGTTATCAGACTGCTCAAGAGGTCGCCGGACGGGATTCGGGCATCCAGCTCGATGCCGTGTCTGTTCGCCTGAGCTATTACCAAATCATTTATCGAGTTCGAAAGAACCTCGACGCCTTCA
>JAITHX010000256.1 GCA_031279735.1 Prevotellaceae bacterium | reverse complement strand
AATAAAACCGCCCCGGACCCTGCAAACGGTTCGCAATAGTGCAAACAGTCGGGCAATTGGGGCAACAGCCATTCGAGGTGCGAAAATTTCCCTCCGTACCAGCCAAAAGCAATAAGTTTTTTAGGTTTATTTATCCTTGATACCGGCGGAGGCATTTTGCGGGGATTCCGTTCCATAATATGTTTTTTCTATGTTTTTTCATTACCATTTTATTAAAATTTCCGGCAAAGATAGGCGGAATAGCCGGAACGAACAATAATGATTATGTTTGCATCCTGATTAAGATGTAAAAATAAAATGTGATATATTTTATGATTAAACTGATTGCTATTCTAAATGTGCCATTCCTGCTGGCAATGTCCATGTTCTTTTGTACACACGTTCCGAGAGCGCAAAGCCTCGCCGTTGACGGCGCGGCGAACGAAGTGCCGGAGGCGTCTCTGTCGGGCGTCTCCGTCGCGGCGTATGGCGTCGGCCGCAAATCCGCGTTCACAGGGTCGGCGGCGGCGGTGACGTCCGAACGTCTCGAAAAGATTTCCGGTTCGGGTTTCGCCGAAGCCTTGCAGGGTTTGAGCGCCGGAGTGAACGTGGTCAACAGTCGGGGTGTTCCGGGCGGCGAATCGCGGATTCTGATTCGCGGTATAGGGACGATGGGTCGAAGCGCCGACGTTGACGCCGCCCGTCCTCTCTGCATTGTGGACGGGGTGCCGTTCGACGGCTCGCTGATGTCCATCGCTCAGTCGGACATAGAGTCGATAACCGTGCTGAAGGATGCCGCCGCCTCGTCGCTCTACGGGTCGCGCGCCGCCGGCGGAGTGATTGTAATCGCTACGAAAACGGGGAAGACCGGAAAGCCGGTTATCAATTTCAAGGCGTCGTGGGGCACGTCGGATTTCGCCGTCGGGAATCCCGCAAAGGCTGATCCGCGCCAGCATCTGGCCAATATCTGGGAAGGGCTGTACAACGATCAGGTTTACATGCACGGACGGTCGGACGCCGACGCGCGCCGACACGCTTCCGCCAATGTACTCGACGCAATTCTCATTGCCAGAACGGACTCGAAAGGCGCCATGACCTACGTCTCCCCGTTCCGCCACATCAGCGAACCCTACGTGCTCGAATCGGGACAGGTCAATCCCAATCTGCAATTGATCTGGAACAGGGAGGACTACGACTGGTACAGCAGCATGTTCGCCTACAAGCTGCGTCAGGACTACAGTCTCGACGCGGGCGGAAGCTCGAAAACGGGCAGGACAAAGTATTATTTTTCCGGCTCGTGGCTCGACGACCAGGGGTATGCGCTGCGCCATTACTACAAGCGTTATTCGTTCCGCGCCAATGTTTCGTCCGAAATCACCGGCTGGCTCGAGGCGGGCGCAAATCTGGCTTACGCGGGTTCGCGCCAGAACGCTTCGGGCTACAGTCGCGCACTCGTCTTAACCTCCTCCATGACTTCGCCCTTTCTGAGGAACAGCGACAATACCGACTGGGTGCGTTCCCGAAAGACAGGTTCGCGCATGTATCACTTCGGCGAATACAGCAATAGTTTCTCGAAGAATCCCGCGGCGGCGTCGGGCGACTACTGGAACAATCCCGACGACCGCGATTTCAACAATGCCGAAACAGGCATGTTCTCCTCGCGCTTCTTCGTGCAGCTGAATCTTCCGTTCGATCTGCGCTTCAAATCGAATCTCGGCGTTGACCGCAACAGTTCGACCAGCCATCGCTACGGTTCCGCCGTGCACGGCTGGGGGCAGCTGGAGCCTTACGGCGTTACGGTGAAAACTACCGGCGGCTGGGCAGCCCTGAGCGCGGGACGTTCGCTCTCGACGACATGGAACAATCTTCTCGCTTTCGACAGACGCTGCGGCAAACACTCGGTCAACGCGCTGCTCGGTCACGAACTCTATACCCTCAAATATGACTGCGACTACAGCTACGGCGGCGGCATCATGCAGATAGGACAGTACGAACCGACTTCGGCAACAAACAGCACGGCGAACGATTCGTTTTGGCGCCGCTACTCTATTCTCAGCTTTTTCGCCGGAGCGGACTACGGATACGGCGACCGATACTATCTCTCGGCAAGCTACCGTCGCGACGGCTCTTCGCTCTCTCGCGAAAAGAAAGGCTGGGGCGACTTTTTCTCCGTCGGCGCTTCGTGGCGCATATCCGGCGAATCCTTCTTCACGGACGATTTGCGCAAGACGCTGACCGGCCTCATGCTGCGCGGAAGCTGCGGAACTTCGGGCAGCGACAGGATGATAGACAGTGACGGCGCGCTGGCATACTACGGCTATCAGTCGGCTTACGGCATGTCGGGCGACAATGCGGGGCAGCGTCCCTCGACCGTCGCGACTTGGGACATGAAATCGAAATACGAAAAGAACGCGCAGTTCAATCTGGCTCTCGACTTCTCGCTCTTCAGCCGCGTGAACGTTACGGCGGAATACTACAATCGCCGTTCAAAGGACCTGCTTCACAACCATGCCATGCCTGTTCCGCCTGAATCCGGCTTCCCAACCGACGAGAACAGGTGCGACATGCTCAATTCCGGCATCGAGGTGACGCTGAACGCAAACATCATCCGCTCCGGCGACTTCTCGTGGGACGCCGACTTCAACTGGACTTTGCAGCACAACGAAATAACCCGTCTGTCGGGCGGCGAATACACGTTCACGACCCGCGGTTCGACCTACAAGATTGCCGAAGGACATTCGCGCTGGGAGTTCTTCATGCCTTCGTTCGCGGGCGTCGATCCTGCAAACGGCAATGCTCTCTACTACGTGAAGGATGCCGACGGCAAACGCATCACGACCGACGACTTCTCGAAAGTGACGCTCGACGACTACGAATGGCAAGGCTCGGCGCTTCCCCGCGGTTTCGCCTCGCTCGCGAACGCCTTCCGCTGGAAGGGCTTCGATCTTTCGTTCATGCTCTACGCCTCGTTCGGCGGCAAGATGTTCGACTATAACTGGCTCGAACGGGTCACTCTGCGCGGCGGGGCGAGCGTGATTCCCGAACTCACCGAGGACAGATGGCGCAAACCGGGCGACCAAGCCGCACAGCCGCGCTGGAGCTACGGCAGCTACAACATGAACGCGCCCTATGCGTCGAACTATTTCCTCTTCGACAATACTTTCGTCCGCCTGCGCAATGTCACGCTCGGATACACTCTGCCAAAGTCGCTCGTTGCCCGCGCCGGTCTCGCTAGCGTGCGCCTGTGGCTCTCCGCCGACAATCTGCTCACTTTCGGCTCCGCCGCCAGCCGATACACCGAACCGGAAACCGAAGTCACGGGCAATAACTACAACGGCAGCGAACTCACCGAAAACGGATACCCCGGCTCGCGACGAGTGTTTGCGGGCGGAATCAGGTTTTCGTTTTAGGGTCATTTATAGGGTATGGGGTATAGGGTATAGGGTATAGGGTGCTTCGCCTGATGGGAGGGATTCTATTTCCGTCTTCCCTGCCGGATGGCAAATGGGGTATGGGGTATGGGGTATGGGGTGCTTCGCCTGATGGCAGGGATTCTATTTCCGTCTTCCCTGCCTGATGGCAAGTGGGGTATGGGGTATAGGTGGGGTGTCCAAAATACGGGGGCAAGCATAAAAATCTTCATCCCGATTATATTTCTATTGTAAAAGAAGCTCTTATTTACAAAGGCTCCCTTAGTAGCACGCAGCCTCTCGTCTTTCATGCCCTTATTCCCTTATTTATAATCTTAATAAGGGAATAAGGGCATGAGAGACGAGAGG
>JAITHX010000214.1 GCA_031279735.1 Prevotellaceae bacterium | reverse complement strand
CCTCTGCGCCCCCTGCGAAGCCTTTGCGTCCTCTGCGGTGAAAAAACACCGCGACGCGGTGAAGAACCGCACAATCCCTTAATAAGGGAACAAGGGTGAATATATGCTGTCCGGAGGCTGCTAAAGACACTTTGAAAAATAAGGGTTTTTATGGCTTTTCCACACAATTCCCGGCAGAACCTGAAATTAAGAATTAAACCCATCGTACCCTCACAAAAACGGATACAGCAGGTAGGCTATCGACCCCACGAATCGTCGCCATTTCGAGCGTTTTTTCCAGACATCCGACGTGAGCATAAAAGAGCGAGTTTTATCGCTTTCAAAAATCGCGGCGATATCTCCGGTGATTTGTTCGTCGAAGATGAAGGCGTTGACCTCGTAGTCGCAATAGAGACTGCGACTGTCGAGGTTGGCGCTGCCGACGGTACAGAACAGGCTGTCGATGGTCATTACTTTGGAGTGGTGGAATCCGGGTTCATATACATAAACGTCGGCGCCGAGCTTCCTCAGCTTGTTGGCTACGTGGAACACTCCGTCGGGCGTGAACTTGACGTCCGATTTGGCGGAGATCATTATTTCGACCTTCACTCCTCTTTCGAGCGCCCGTTTCAGTTCGCTGCGTATTCGGCGGGTGGGTATGAAGTAGGGATTGACTATCCTTATCTGTTTTTGAGCCGAGGCGATGGATCTGACATAAGTCTCGCGCAGAAGTTTCGGCAGTTTGTGAGGTTCGCGGTCAACGATGGCTACGGTTTTGTCCTTTGCTTTCGCGTGCCGGCGGAGATACTTGCCGCAGTCGATTTTCCGCTTGCTCACCTTGTTCCATATCGAGGCGAAGATGTTTTGCAGGTGGTCCACGGCGTCGCCCTCGATGCGCAGATGCATGTCGCGCCATTCGCCTATCGAGGGCAATCCGCGAATATAGTAGTCGGCGATGTTAATTCCGCCCACGTAGGCTATCGTTCCGTCTATTACGATAATTTTCCGGTGGTCGCGATGAAAGATATGATTCAGATAAGGAAAGCGTATCGGGTCGAAGGCGTGTATTTCTATGCCCGATTCCCGAATCTTTTTCAGGTGTTTTTCCTTCAGCGGGCGATTGTTCGACATGTTGCCGAAGTCGTCGAACAGAGCGCGGACTTCTACTCCGTGTCCCGCCCTTTCGGCAAGAGCCTCGAAAAGCAGTCCGGCGATGGAATCGTTGCGAAAATTGAAGTATTCGAGATGGATATAGTCTCGGGCGCTTGCGATTAGCGGCAGCAGATCGTTGAATTTCTCTTCGCCGCTTTTCAGCAGAGTCACCATGTTGTTGGTTGTCACGGGAACGCCCTGTTCCGAGAGATAGGCGATTAGAGCCGAATCGCCCGAAAGGTTTTGCGCCTCGACGGAGACAACGGATACAACGGCTAAAACAAAAGATAATAATGCAGATATAAATAATTTCATATTATAGCTAAACGCGAAAAAGCCCGCTCGAAGAGACGGGCTTTCCACATTTTTTAATTTGCGATTCTGTCGATGTTCCACGTTTTATCCGTACAGGTATCTTTTGATTTTCATGGTCGAAGTCTTTTCAAAGTCTGCCGCGAAGGGCAAAGCCACAACCATTGAAATTTGGGAGAAACGATTGACTTTCGAGTTGACATACTCCTTGAGTTCCTGAGTGAGTTCCTCTATCTTCTTTTCTATTTCGCGGCAGTTCTCCTCGATTTTGCTCTGAACTTCCTCCTTTATCTTGACATACTGCGCTTCGAGTTCCTCGTAGTTGAACTTGACCATCGCGACGAGTTTTCCCTTCTGCTCTACCACCAGCGATTCCTGCACGAACTTGAAATTGTTTATCACAAACTCTATTTCTTCGGGATAAATGTTTTCGCCCGACGAGGTCAATATGACGTTTTTCAATCGTCCCTTCAGATAAATTCTGCCCGATCGGGTCACTTTGACCAAGTCGCCGGTTTTGAACCACCCGTCGGGAGTTATGACGGTATCGGTCATTTCCTGATCCTTGTAGTAGCCTTTCATCAGGCTCGGGGTTTTGACCCAGAGTTCGCCTATTCCGTGTTCGCCGGGGCGATGCACTTTCATTTCCACTTCTTCGAGTTTGAATCCCGCCGATTCGAGCTTGACGTTTTGCGTCAGCGCGGCGGAGAGGAGAGGGGAAGTTTCGGTCAGTCCGTAGCCTATCGCGTAGGGGAACTTTGCTTCGTAGAGAAAACGTTCGGTGACGGGATCGAGCTTGGCGCCGCCCACTCCGAAGAATTGCAGCCGCCCGCCGAAAGTCTTTTTCAGTTTTATGCCGGCGAGACGATGCAGGAGTTTTCTGCCGACAACGGTTTTGTAGAGCGCGCGCGACAAGGCGCTCGAATTGATTTGCGGAAGCACGTTGTTCCTGAATATTTTTTCGGGAATCAGCGGCACGGCGAGAACGTGCGTTGGTCTCACCTTTCGCAGAGCGGGGAGTAAAGCCGCCGGCGTGGGCGGTTTTTCAAGGTAATGCACGCTCGATCCTCCATAGAACGGCAGCAGCAGACCGAGACTGCCCTCGTAGGTGTGGGGCAGCGGCAGGATGGAAAGAAAAACGTTGTTTTCGTCCACGGGCTGGATGCGATGCGTCATGTAAACCTGCGAAACAAGGTTTTGGTGCGAGAGTACCACGCCTTTCGATTTGCCTGTGGTGCCGGAGGTATAAACGATGCTGGCGGTGTGGTCGGGAGCGATTTCGCGTTCGATGCCCGGCGCCGGTTCGGCCGGACGTTCGTAAACCTCGAATCCGTCGATGTCGATTCTTATCTTCAGCGAAGGCGAGACGATGTCGTCGGTTTTCGTTCTCAGACGCTTCGAGGTGAAGAGCGCCTTGCTGTCGGAATGAACGAGAATGTTTTCCACTTCCGACGAAGAGAAGTCGGGAAGCAGAGGAACGGCGACGGCTCCCATAGTCGTAACGGCAAAATAGACTACCCCGTAATCCGGCGTATTGTGCGTGTAGATAGCCACTTTGTCGTCGAAACCCACTCCGAGAGATTTCAAAACGCCTTTCAGTCGGCCGACCTTTTCCGCGAACGCCGCGTAGGAAACCGGAGTTTTGCCAATGAAGGTGTTCATCGTTCTCGAAGCGTATTTTTCGGTGGAACGGACAAACAAGTCCTTCAAGGTTTTCAAATCTTCTTCTTTTTGTCTCATACTGTGTTTCATATAGATAATTTTAGCAAGTGTCATATTATTCCGGCGCTTTCGCGGGGTATCCACCCCTGACTTTTGCCGTCGTTCAGGATTATGCGATAGTAATTGCCCTGTTTTTCGATAACCCGCACCTTCAATCCCTCGTGAATGATAAACAAGTCGGCGCCGGAATCGCCCGGCGTGCTTTTCACCGTGACTTCGGCGGCGTAGATCACTGCTTCCGAACGGTTGAGTATTCCGGCGCGCTGCCTGTAGCCGAAAAAGAAACTCGCGCCGCCGAGCAGAACGAGCAGCGCAAAGCCCGCAAAAGTCAGTTTCCTTGTCCGCAAGCTTTTCGAGAAGACAAAGAAATAGAGCAGAAGCAGCCCGAAGGCTGTCAGGACGAAGAAGAGCGTCGTCCAGCCGCTGCTGGAGAGCATACCGCCGACGTCGTTGAACAGTTCGGTGAAGAACAAATCCTTCACTTCGTCGATCTTATCCGTCTGCACGGCTTCGACGAAATCAAGATTGTGCCTGATGTCCGGATCGCCCGGATCAAGCCGGTGCGCCCGCTCGTAGTTCAACCTTGCCTGACCGATTAGATTTTGTTTGAAATAAGCGTTGCCGAGATTATAGTACAGTTCGGCTGATTCTCCGGCTTCGCTCAAAATTCGTTCGTAAGCCTGCGCCGCTTCCGAATATTCGCCCTTAGAATAGGCGTCATTGGCTTTCGTCCAGATGGAATCTGCGGATTCCGAGGCGGCAGTCAAGGGGAACGACATAGCGCTTAATACGATTAAAATTCTAATTTTCATCAACATATAATACCGTTTTTTATGTACCTGCGACTTAAATTTCGGATGCGAAAGTACATATTTAATTGCTAACGAACAATCGCGATAAAATATTCTCCAACGCATCTCGCTGAAAACAAACCGTGTGAAAACATCGACGCCAACATACAAGTATTTGACTTATATTTGCCGCGTTTTAATCGAGTATGAATCGGGTATGAATCGAATATCACGTATGAAAAAAGTAAAGTTATTGCTTGCTGCAAGTCTCGTCTCGCTTGCCGGCATATTCGCCGGACGCGCGCAAGACCCCTATATGTCCCTGAAGAACTCTATGCCGATGTTTTTCAATCCCGCCAGCGCCGGCGACGAACAGGATACCCGCGTAGCCGTCTGCTATCGCAACCATTATCCCGCTTCGGGCAACGGATTCGCCACCTATTCGGCAGCGTTCGACACGTATTTCGACAGGTCGAACAGCGGATTCGGCATCATGTTCTCCAGCGACCAGCTCGGAAGCAAAGCCTATTCCTACAACACCCTCTCTCTCTTCTATTCCTACAAGATACAAACCGGCGAATCGACTTCGCTGAGAGCCGGACTCGAAGTCAACCCGTACTACGGAATCTTCGACCCCGGTTCGCTCTCGTTTCCCGACATGATCAACCCCGACGGCGTCACCGACCCCAACTCTTTCCCCTACGACCGACTATCCTCGCTCGGAATAGATTTCGGATGCGGCGCCCTGTTTTCATCCAAAGCGTTCGAAGCCGGAGCCTCCGTGCGTCACATAGGCAGCGGCGGCAAAAACGTCTATTGGGCGCGCCCGCTCAGACTGTTCGTTCAGGCAGAATGGCATATTCCGATATTCGGCGGTCCCGTCTATCGCCCGCGTACCGGCGTGTCGCGCTATCTCGAAAACTCGCTCCTGACCCCGCTCGCGTTCCTCAACACGCAAAACGGCACAACGCTATGGGGCGTCGGCGCGTTCTACCACTTTCTGAACTTTGAAGCCGGCGTGTACGAACGTCACAACACCGACTTCAACGCCTTCACCACCTCGTTCAGAATAGCCTTCTTTTCCGACGTCATGAACATAGACTACACTTTCGACCTCGGCTACACCGGCAAAAACTTCAGAGGACTGTCCACCTCCTCCCACGAAATAGGCGTGGTGTTGAAATTCAGCCGCTGAGGGATGTGTTAGAAATAACTTAGCACACAGATGACGCGGATGACGCGGATGACACAGATTCAAATCCGCGTAAATCTGCGTCATCTGCGTCATCTGTCACATCTGTGTGCTAAAAATCCGAACTGCATCCTTTATAAGTTGGTAATGGCGTGAATCCGTTGAAAGGTATTATTTCTGCGGTTCTGCCGGGAATTGTGTGGAAAAAGTTTGCGTGTTTTTTCACCGCGTTGCGGTGTTTTTGTAACGCAAGGGGCGCAAA
>JAITHX010000211.1 GCA_031279735.1 Prevotellaceae bacterium | reverse complement strand
GAGAGAGAGAGAGAGAGAGAGAGAGAGAGAGAGAGAGAGAGAGAGAGAGAGCAAGAGAAAGAGCTAGATAACAGGACAAAACAAAGCGTAGAATCAGACGCTTGCAAATACGGCACCCCTCCGGAAAATCTTTTTCCGCGGGGGTGTTTTGTTTTCCCCCAACCTCGGACATTCCTCCGAAGAATCCTTGTTCAACAATTCCTAAAACATTCGTGGCCTATGGTAATAAAGTGAAAATCGACTTTACCCGTCGGCGATCAGATCGTTAGGCGGAAGAATACGACAACGGAAATTGAAAAGGATTTATACGAATTAAATTAACTGAAAGGTAAAGTATGAAAGAAAAATTATTGAATATGATAACGGCGAACGTCATGCATGCACTGATGGCTGTGATGTTCGCGTGCTGTTGTTCCGTCGCGCTGTTCGCGCAGGGGACGAAAATAACCGGTAAGGTGACCGACGAATCGGGCGAAGCTCTCGCGGGCGCCTCGGTCGTGGTCAAGGGAACGACCAACGGCGTGGTAACCGACGCCAAAGGAAACTATTCCATTACGGTCACAGGCGGCGACGCGGTGCTTGAAGCCTCGTTTATGAGCTTCACGGCACAGGAAGCGACGGTCGGCAGTCGAACTGTGATAGACTTCACGCTGGCAGAGGATTTGACGGAACTCGGCGAAGTGGTTGTCACCGCGCTGGGTATCCGGCGCGACACCAGGTCGCTGGGCTATGCCGTCAGCACCATCAAGGGCAACGACCTCGTTTCGGCGGGCGTTCCCGCCAATCCGCTCTCCGCCATCTACGGCAAGGCGCCGGGCGTGGGACTTGCCGCGAGCGCGTCGGGTCCTACCGGAGGCATCAACATCAAGATTCGGGGAGCTACGCAACTCGAAACCTCCTCGTCCACCCGTCCGCTGTTCGTCGTGGACGGGGTGCCGATCTACGACCGCGAATCGTCGATGGCTTCGCGCAACTACGATCCCTTCAACTCGTTCGACTACGGGGCGGGAATCAACGACATCAACGCCGAGGACATCGAGTCGATGGAAATCCTCAAGGGCGCCAAGGCTTCGGTGCTCTACGGCAGCGCGGGCGCGAACGGCGTGGTGCTCGTCTCGACCAAGAAGGGCGCCAACACTCGCGGACTGGGAGTGACCGTGTCGTTCAACCACACGTTCGAGGAACCGGTGAACTTCGTCGAATGGCAGAACGAATACGGTTCGGGAACGAATCAGTATCAGCTCGAAAGCGGTCAAAACAATCTGGTGAACGACTACCGGAACTTCGGCGCGAAGTTCGACGGACGGGAGATTACCTACTGGGACGGCTCGAAGCGCAACTATCAGGCTTATCCCGACAACTACGACCGACTGTTCCGCACGGGAAGCACCAACAGCGTGCAGGTTGCCGTCGCGGGCGGAAACGATAAGGGCAACATGCGTCTGTCCTACACCAACTACAAGTTCGACGGAGTGATGCAGAACCACTGGCAGAAAAAACACACGTTCAGCTACGCGGGACAGATGAACGTGTCGAAGTTCGCCAAAACCGAACTCAACGCCAATCTCTACAAGATAGAAACCCAGAACCGCTATCCGAACATCCAGCAGCTGATGTCCGCGGGCTACAATCGCGACAACGACTATCAGACCATCGCCGACAAGTATCTCACAAAAGACGGATACAAGGAAACGCTCGACAATATCCCCGCCTCGCAGTCCCGCCTCGCCGCTCTGCTGTGGCAGCAAAACCAGAACATCAATCTCGACAACAAGACCCACCTGATAGCCTCGGTGCGCAACACTTTCTCGCTTCATCCCTCCGTGAGCCTGATAACGCTCGCCGGAATAGACTACACGCAGACCGACTACACGCGCAAGGAAAAGGTGACGGCGGTGGATCCCAATGTGACTGGCGGAAAGTATCGTTTCGACACCGACCAGTATCTGATCTACAATCTTCAGGCGAATCTGAACTACGACCGCTCGTTTCTCGACGACCGGCTGCAAGTCACCGCAATGGCTGGCACCGAGTACCGCAGCACGAACAACTACAATGTCTATGCCTCGACCTACGGCAATTTGTCGTATGCCGACTGGTACTCGCTGAACAACACTTCGGAATTTCCCGGTTTCGACGAACGCGACAAGGTGATGGGTCACGGACGCGGCGCGGAAGCTATCTACAGCGCCTACGCATCGGCGACAATAGGCTGGATGGATCGTCATTACCTCGAATTTCAGGCGCGCAACGACTGGGCTTCGACCCTTCCCAAGGGCAACAATTCCTATTTCTATCCGGGCGTGTCCTACAACTGGAACTTCAGTCAGGACTTCGACATACCGCAGCTGCAGTTCGGCAAGATACGTCTGGCGTGGGCTGACGTGGGTCGCCCCGCCACCCGCTACTTCGCCCTGAACCAGTACACGCTTAGCACCATCCCCGGCACCGGCGGCTCTCAGAGCGTCGCGCCTCCGGGCGAACTCTTCTCGGGCAACATCAAGCCCGAACGGAAGCGGGAGTTCGAGGTGGGCGCCAATCTGCGCTTCTTCCCCCAGAATCGGCTGGAAATCGACTTTTCGTACTATAATGCAAGCATCTACGACCAGATTATGGCTATCCCCCTGACATCCGGCACGGGCTACAGCAAGATAAAAATCAACGCCGGCAAGGTGCTGAACTATGGCTACGAGCTGATGATCAAGGGCGCGCCCATAGCCGCGAAGGACTATCGCTGGGACGTCACGCTGACGCTCGCCAATCAGTACTCGAAGGTCGAAGAACTCTACGGGGGCATCTCGCGCCACATTCTCGCTCAAAGCGATAACGGCGGCTGGCAGGTGGTTGCCGAAGCCGGAAAGCGGGCGGGCGAAATAATGGTGTACGACTATCTGAAGGCGCCCGACGGTCAAAAGGTTGTGGGCGCAAACGGACAGTACGCGCTCGACCACTCCGGCGGATACAAGTCGGTGGGCAACGTGAATCCCTCGCTCATCGGCGGACTCTCTACGGATTTCTACTACAAGAACTTCAACGTCCACGTGGGACTGGACTACAGCTACGGCAGTCGCCTGATCTCGATCTCGAACTACTATCTGCTTTCGACCGGCAGCGTGAAAGCCACTCTGCCGAACCGCGACGAGGCAAGCGGAGGACTTCCGTACTATATCAACTCGGATGATAAAACGGTTGCTCTCGCAAGTCATTCCGCTCCAGCTCCAGCCGATGCCAAGGACGGGCGCGTCTATCACGACGGAATGATTCTGCCGGGCGTGGTGAAAAACGACGACGGCACGTACACGCGCAACGAGAAGATAGTGTCGGTGGCTTCCTACTGGGGCACGCTGAATCAGGACATGCAGCAGGGTTTGCAGCCGGATTATATCTACAAGAACAATTACATCAAGATGCGCGAAATAGCGGTGTCCTACACTCTGCCCAAGTCGCTGTCGGAAAAGGTGAGGCTGCAGAAGGTGACATTCTCGCTCACCGGACGCAACCTGTTCTACATCTACAAGTCGATACCCAACATCGACTCCGAATCGCTGCAAGGCACAAACAATTACGTGGAGTATTCAATCTTTCCGATGCACCGTTCGTGGGGTTTCGGCATAAACGTCAGCTTTTAACAATGCATTTAACTAAAGGAAATAAAAAGATGAAAAAGATACAAGCGCTCATTCTGTCGGCGTGCCTTCTGTTCGCCGGCTGTCAGGCCGAGCTGGAGGAGAAATTCTACGATCCCGAAAAGTATCGCGCGCCGGAAAACATGATAATGCCCGGCATGTTCGCCAAGGTTATCTACGAATGGAAAATCTTCATTCAGGATTATGGCGAATACTGGTGGGGACTGTCGGGCACTGGTCCGGCGGGCTACGCGCAGATAGGAGTTCGCCCGATGGTTTACGACGCAATCTTCAACAACTGGACGCAGCAGAGCAACTGGAACGATAATTTCCAGAACAGCGTAGGCTCCTATTTCAACCATTCCTACGAAAGGATTCGTCCGTGGGGCTTGATGAAACTCATGCTCGAAACGAACGACGGGGCTTACTCGCGCGAAAACCTCCTCTACTTCCAAATCGTCAGCATAGTCAAGGATTACTGCTTCATGCGCAACGTCGATATGTTCAACGACATTCCCTATTCCGACGCCCTGCGCGGCATCGACGGAGTGCTGTTCGTCAAGTACGACGACGCGAAGGAGGTCTATCACACCTGTCTGCAAAACATCAAGGAGTTCACCTCCGGTCTGAAAGCCTCGCACGACGCGATGAGCGACGCCTCGCGAGCGATATTCAAGCAGCAGGACATCGTGTTCAAAGGCGACATCGACAAGTGGATAGGCTGGGCGACGGCAATGAGGCTGCGGTTCGCCATGCGAGTGTCGAACGTCGATGAGACGACTGCTAAAGAACATATCGCGGACATTCTGGGCGGCAACTCTCTGCCCTCCCGAGACCTGACTTGGGACGCTCCGTTCACGACGATAAACGCCACGCTCAGCGGCGGCGGCGAAACATGGGTGCGGGGCTTCATAGAACGCTTTACCAGCTACTTCATTCCCGACGTGGTGATGAAACGAATGAACCGCGGCACGCTCGCCTACGAACCCGGAACGGACGATCCTCGCCTCCCCGTGCTGGCTATGCCCACCAAATGGGGCGACTACCGCGGCGTCCGCATGGAGAGGGCAGCGGCAATGAGGACGCAAGCCGAAGAGAAACTCGTTTACGTGGGCGAAGACGTGAAAGACGAGAAAGAGGAGGATAGGAAACAGCGTATCGAAGGACTGCGCCGGACATACAACGCGGCACATCCCGACGACACGATGACCGCACGTCAATGGTCGCTCTACCAGAACATAGCGTCGAGCAACTTCACCATTGTCAACTATACCAACTTCCGCAACAACCTCGACGTGCTGCTCGGAATAAACGCCGTTTCGTCGTACAACATGAAGACTCTCGTGTTCAACGAACCTCCGGTGTACATGTCCTCGCTCGCCGAAACCGATTTGCTGCTGGCGGAAATAGCCGAAAGGAATCTCGGAAGCACCGGCAAAAGCGCCGCCGAGCATCTCGCGGACGCGCTGAAACACTCCGTCCGCTTCTGGTACGAATACAACAAGCGTTCGACCTACGAGCCGGACCCTGTGGAGTTTCCGAAATATAGCAAGGAGCGGGTAAAGGAAATCCTCAGTCCTCCGGAACCTTCGGCAGCCATAGTGAACCAGTATGCCGACGTTCTCCGCCAAACATACGCAGCGGCTCCGGACAAGATGGAAATCATCATGCAACAGAAGTATATCCATTTCAACATGATCGGCATATACGAGCTGTGGGCTGAATTGCGCCGCACCCGTCGCCCGAAGCTGGAACCCGTAACGACGCTGAACGACACGAAGTCCAAAGTGCAGATCGAGAGAACCCGCTATCCGAGCAGCGAACAGTCGGTCAACATGGAGAACTACGCCAAAGTTCAGGCTCAGGACAATTTTACTTCGCCTATATTCTGGGTGAAAAACCCGAGCGAATCGTTTTACAGGGAGGATTTGTTGCCGTAGTTATACGCTGTGCGATCATTAACAGTAGAGACGCGATTAGTCGCGTCTCTATTTAATTTATGGATTCTTGGAGATGCGTTAGAAATATTATTACACGAAGAAACACGAAGAAGGCGCGAAGAAACACGAAAGCTTCGCCAGTATATTATGGGGTATAGGGCTGGATGTCCAAAATCCGCAGGTTGGGCGTAACGTCTCGCCACGCCCAACCCAATGTTGTCAAGTTAAGCCGGACGAGACATGGATAAATTCATAATTCATAAAACCGATTGCGGCTGTGTCCGGCCGGCAATTCATAAATCTTAGTCTTCACCCTTTCATCATTTCCGACACCTGATACAAATAAAAAAACGCTTCGGGGTCAGTCTTTTTCATTTTGTTCAGTTTGGTATTCATTGGCACTGTAATTATCCAGTCTTTCATGTCAATAGCTTTTGAGAAACGGCTAAAATTTTGAATGCCGTATTTTATCGCGGAAGCGATATACACCGCTTTTGCCGCGCAGGCAATAGCTTTTTCGAGATAAAAGGGTTCTGAAAAGATAAACGGCTTGACTTGTATTATTCCTTTGGCAAGAATGTTAAAATTGGCTCTCCCCTGACTTTGCCGCAAACAGACTGATAATGCCGTTTCAATAATATCGTCTAATACATTATCGATATTGCTCTTGTTTTCACGATATAACAATTCGTTTTCGACAAAAGAGGCAAACACCTCCGAAACAATTTTCGGGTAATGGCGTGAATCCGTTGAAAGGCATTATTTCTGCGGTTCTGCCGGGAATTGTGTGGAAAAAGTTTGCGTGTTTTTTCACCGCGTTGCGGTGTTTTTGTAACGCAAGGGGCGCAAA